>NZ_JBHTUD010000002.1:0-290250 GCF_042794235.1 Nocardia sp. NPDC056541 | reverse complement strand
CACACCATCGATACGCTCACCGACCGCACCCATGATCTGAACCCGCTTGATCGAATCCACCCCGAGATCGGCCTCCAGATCCAGCGACAACGCCAGCATCTCCGTCGGGTAACCGGTCTTCTCCGAAACGACCTGCGACAACACCGACCACACCGAATCGGCATCGAGCGCCGGACCGGTCGCCGCCGGGGCGGCACTCGGACCCGAAACCACAGACGCGGCAACGAAGTCCACGATGTCGTTCAGGGTCCGCAGTTCCGCGACCTGCTCCGGGCCCACGGCGGGCACACCCTCGATGCGCTCACCGACCGCACCCATGATCTGAACCCGCTTGATCGAATCCACCCCGAGATCGGCCTCCAGATCCAGCGACAACGCCAACATCTCCGTCGGATAGCCGGTCTTCTCCGAAACGACCTGCGACAACACCGACCACACCGCGTCGGTATCGAGCGCGGGGCCGGTCGGCGCCGAAGCGGCACCCGGAACCGAAACTACCGATGCAGCAACGAAGTTCACGATATCGCTGAGCGTGCGCAATTCCGCGACCTGCTCCGGGCCCACGGCAGGCACACCATCGATACGCTCACCGACCGCACCCATGATCTGAACCCGCTTGATCGAATCCACCCCGAGGTCCGCTTCCAGATCCAGCGACAACGCCAGCATGTCGGTCGGGTAGCCGGTCTTGTCCGACACCACCTGCGACAACACCGACCACACCGCGTCGGCATCGAGCGCGGGGGCCTCGCTCACCGTGACGGCGGCGGGCATCGCGGCCTGGGGAGCGGGCTCGATGTCGGCTGTCCGGCGCGCCGTGGCAACATCCGCTGCTCGTGTCGGCTGTGATTCGGGAGTCGCCACAGCGTTCGGCGCCGAGGGCTCAGCGACTGTCCGGTGGTCGAGCAGCGTCGCCGCGGAGGTGTGACTGCCGTTCCCGTTGCCGGTGGGGAGTTCGGCGTGGAAGCCGTTCGTCCCGTTCGTGCTCGCGGTAACGACGGTCGGCGCCGGGGACCCGAGTTCGAGGCCGGACAGCGAGGCGAGGATCTCGTTGACCTGGACATGGGTCCGGCCGATCGCCAGGCTCTGCTCCTTGATCGCGTGCACGGTCTCGTGCAGGCGATCATCGACGCCACCGGTGCGCTGGGCGTCGCGCAGAACCGAGACCAGCCCTTCGGCGACCTCGAGTTGACCCTGCGCGTACCGGCTGTGGATGTCGAGGTGCTGCTGGGCAGCCACGTCGTATCCGGTCGCGGGCTGATGCCCGATGGTCGACTCCGCCCGGACCGGCGCGGCGGCCGGAGCTTCGGCGCTCACCAGTTCCCGAGTGACGGCGGGTGTCCGCGCGGCCTCGTTCCGACCGGCGGCGTAGGCTTCGGTGGTGAGGCGCTCCCGCTCGGCGGTATGCGCTCGCGCGGCCACCTGCGCCTGTGCCGCGGCCTCGGCTTCGGCGGCCTCTCGCGCCTGCGTGACGGCTTCCAACACGACCTGCTCCTCGATTCCCTTGCGGTAGAGGTCTTTCCGAGATTCCGGCACGAAATCGCGGCCGTTGAGCCGCACCACCATGCCGGGCGCCGCCGGCACCGCGAACGGTGCGGCGTCGTGGCGGTGGATGTCGACGATGGGCGCACCGAGCACCGCCAGTTGCAGCGCCGCCTTCTTGAGCGCCACATCGCTGTCGCCGGTCGGGCCCTGATCGGTGGACAGAGCGATCACCTCGGCGCCGAGCGTCCGGCGCACGAGCGAGGTGAGCGTGGCCTTCGGGCCGAACTCGACGAACACGTTGCAGCCGTCGGCCTGCATGGCCCGCAGACCTGCCACGAACTCGACGGTTTCGAGCAACTGTTCGGTGAGCACGCGACGGTTGGTCGCGACCCGCGCACCGTATTCGGCGTCCCGGGAATTCGCGTAGATCTTGGTCTTGGGGGCGCGAATGGCGACGCTCTTCACCGCGGCCTTGAACGGCTCGACCGCGTGGGCGACGTAGCGGGTGTGGAACGCGCCCGCTACCGGCAGCTCGCGCACGGTCAGTCCCTGTGCCCGGCCCGCCGCGACGAACTCCGCGACAGCCGCGGTGCCGCCGCCGACCACCACCTGATCGGGTGCGTTGTGGTTGCACACGCTCACATCGGGATGATCGGCGAGGATCGCGCTGACCTGTTCACGGTCGGCCTGTACCGCCGCCATGGTGCCCGCATCGGTGTCGGTGTCGATCGCCATCGCCGCACCGCGTGCCCTGGCAAGGGTGAAGTAGTCGACGGCGTCCAGCGAACCCGCCGCCCACAGCGCGGTCAGCTCGCCGAAGCTGTGGCCCATGAACCCTTCGCACGTGAGGCCGCGCTCGGACAGGAACCGGTACTGGCCCACCGACAACGCCGCGATCGCGGGCTGCGCGAACTCGGTGCGCCGCAACGTCGCCTCCTGGGCGTTGCGCAGTTCGGGGTCGAACACCGGCGCCGGGAACACCACCGAGGCCGGCGGCCGGGCGGCGTCGGCGAACACGGCGTTGGCCTCGTCGAAGGCGGTGGCGACGGTGGGGTTGTTCAGCACCGCGGCCAGGCCCATGTCCACGTATTGGCTGCCCTGACCGGCGAACAGCGCGCCGATCTTCAGATCGGGCATGGCGCGCCGGCGGAAGACGATGCCGCGCGGATGCGTCCATTCGTCGGCGTCACCGGCGAGTTCGGTCACCGCCAGTGCGCGCAGTGCCGATGCTTCCTCGTCGTCGCGCGCCACGAACCCGACGCGCGCGTGCTCGGCCGGAATCCCGGCGTCACCGTTCGGGGCCGCGTCCGAGCTCAGCAAGCTCGCCAGTTCGGTTGTCGAGGCGGCGTGCCACAGGTGGACTCGCGCGGTGCGGTGCATCGTGAGCGCGTGTCCGCGGCCCTCGGCTGCTTCCTCGAGGATCGCGTGAAAGTTGGTGCCGCCGAAGCCCATCGCCGATGCGGCCGCACGACGCTGCGGCCGATGCGGATCACGAATCCACGGCCGGGTCCTGGTGTTGATGTAGAGCGGCGAGGAATCGTCGAGCGCCTTGTTCGGCGCGGTGACATTGATCGTCGGCGGCAGCACCTTGTGGTGCAACGCCAGCGCCAGCTTGATCAGGCTGGCCGCACCGGCGGCGCCCTTGGTGTGCCCGATCTGGGATTTCACGCTGCCGATCGCGGCGTACCCGGTCTCGTCGGTGGCCTCGCGCAGCACCGCGTTCAAGGCGGCGAGTTCGGTCTGATCGCCGACGCGGGTGCCGGTGGCATGTGCCTCGAACAGCCCGATCGTGGCGGGCGAGCAGTCCGCGTCCTCGTAGGCGCGGTGCAGGGCGGCCTGCTGACCTTCGGCGCGCGGGGCATAGATGCTCTTGAACCGCCCGTCGCTCGACGATCCGATGCCCTTGATCACCGCGTACACCCGGTCACCGTCGCGCTCGGCGTCGGCAAGGCGCTTGAGGGCGATCATGCCGATGCCCTCGCCGACCAGGGTGCCGTCGGCACTGTCGTCGAGCGGCTTGATGACACCGGACCGCGACAGCGCCCCGACCTTGCTGAAGCACAGGTAACCGAAGATCGAGTTCTCGGTGTCACAGCCACCGGTGATCATCATGTCGGCGCGACCGGACACCAGCTCGCTGATCGCGACGTGGACCGCCGACAGCGAACTGGCGCACGCCGCGTCGACGGTGCAGTTCATGCCGCCGAGGTCGAGGCGGTTGGCGACCCGGCCCGCGATCACATTGCCCAGCAGACCGGGGAACGAGTTCTCCTCCCACGACGGGAAGGCGTCGGCGTACTTCTGCGCGATCTGTTCGGCGTCGGCCTGGGTCAGCCCACAACTGCGGATGACCTCCTTGAGCACCGGCGTCGACAGACGGGCGGCCAGTGGGTGCGACAGTGTCGTCGGTCCGGCGACGCCGAGAACCACACCGGTGCGCTCGGGCCGGTACCAGTCCGACCCGACGGCGCCCGCGTCGGCGAGCACGTCACGGGCGACGAGCAGGCTCAGCAGCTGCACGACCGTGGTGACCTCGAGCTGATTGGGCGGCAGCCCGAACTCGGTGACGCTGAACGGCATCTCGGGCACGAAACCGCCACGGCGGCAATAGGTCTTGTCGGGCGCCGTCGGGTCGGCGTCGTAGTAGTCGTCGAGGTTCCAGTGCGTGGCCGGCACGTCGGACATGCAGTCCGCGGCGTCGACGACGTTCTGCCAGAAGTCACGGAAGTTGGCGGCCATGGGGAACAGGCCGCTCAGTCCGACGATCGCGATCGGATTGTCGGCTAGTCGCCGCGTCATGGCCGGGTCTTCGGAGTGCCGAAGGTGGTCGTTCATGGTTGCTATCCCTTGTCTTCTGCTCAGAGTTGCGAAACTCGCACAGTCCGGACCTCGTCGATGAGGTCGGCCATCGCCGTGCCGATGAGCTGATGGCCCGCCGGGCTCGGATGCATGCCGTCCGGGGACCACATGACCGGGTCCGCGGTGATGGGTGCGTTCACCAAATCGAGTCGCACGAGATCGAACTCGTGGACGAGGTCGTCGAGATAGTCGTTGGCTTGCGCGAATCGCGACCGCAACACCGTGCGGACGGATTCGGGCAGGCCGGGCAGGCGGTCCGGGATATTCGGCCAGTTCGTGGTGAACACCAGCCGATCCGGGCGTGCCAGCCCGGCGTAGATGTGACGCAGGTTGCGGCGGAAGCGGTCCGGGTCGTAGTCGGTGACCAGGTCGTTTCCGCCGACGATCACGCCGACCAGCGGAGCATCGGCGGCGAGGGCGACCGGCAGCTGCCGGTCGAGGACATCCTGGGTGGTGGCCCCGTAGGAGCCGAGGTTCAGGGTCGCGCCGGAAATTCCGAGCAGGTGCTCGACGTGCGCGACAAATCCCGCGAAGGAGCCGTCGGCGTTGACCGAACCGCCGCGCCCCTCCGCGAAACTGTCGCCGAGCACCATCAGCTCATACGTTGGCACCGAGCAATTTCGCGATGCGTTCCGGCGCGAAGAATTCCTCGCCGGTCATTCCGCCGCCGACCATCGCATAGAAGTCCGTGGCATATTCTTCGTTCTTTTCCAGCGCACGGAAAACGGCCAGCAATTGCGGAGTCAGTTCCAGCGTGGAAATCGTGCAGGTGAACTCGAAACTCGACTGCGATTTCTCGTCACGCTCGCGCTGGTAATCGGCGAGCGCCTCGGCCATCGGTCGCTGATCGCTCAGACCCTCGTGCACCCGCTCGGCCAGCAGCGCCGCGTAGTCGAACGCGTCGGAGATGCCGAGCCCGGTGAACGGGTCCTTGTGGTACCCCGCGTCCCCGACCAGCGCCCAGCCTTCGCCGTGCGACTGGCGGCGGTAGTTGTCCGGGTACCGCATCGGGGTGAAACGCTCCTCGCGCTTGCCCTTGGTGACCAGTTCCTCGGCGAACTCGGGCAGGATCTCGCGAGCGACCTTCACGAAGTTGGCCTCGACGTCGGCACGGAAATCAGCGTAGGTGTCGATCTTGCGCATGACCGCCACGAGGGTCTGGTCGTTGTGGGTCGGCCAGATGCCGATCTGCTGCTTGTCGCCGATCCGGCTGTGGAACTCCGACACCGACAGGCCGCTGAAGTAGCTGTAGTAGATGAAGCACTCGGCCGCGACCTTCGTGTAGGTCTCGGCGCCGACAGCGTTGGCGACGAACGAGTTGGTGCCGTCGGCACCGATCACGATGCGGGCCCGCTCCTCGGCGATCTCACCACCGGCGACCGAACCGCGAATACCGACGACCACACCGTCTTCGATGATCAGTTCGCTGACGGTGTACCCGGTACGCACCTCGGCGCCGGCCTCCCTGGCACCCTCGACCAGGATCGCGTCGAGTTCGGTGCGCCGCGGCGCGTAGGTAGCGTCGATGCCCTGGATGGGATCGGCGAACCCCGCGATGACGATGTCGAGGTAGGACACCGTCATGCGCTTGATCGCCGGCACACCGGTGGCGATCAGCTTGTCGAGCAGGCCCCACTGGGCCAGCCGGGCCAGCCCGCGCTGCTGAATGTAGTGCGTCGAGATGGTGTCGCTCGGGAACGTGGCACGGTCGACCACCAGGACTCGATGCCCCTGCCTCGCCAGCAACATGGCAACCGGTGAACCCGCGCACCGCGCGCCGACAACAATCGCGTCATACATCAGGGTGACTCCTCAGTAAATGAAACGCTTATGGCCCCGGATGCGATTTTACGGAGTCGAACCGCTCGATCCGCGTACCGATTTCCAATCGGATTACATGAATAGATGTTCCAGAACAATGATTTCGAATATTAGCGATCCGGCAGCTCGGATGAATAGTTGAATTCAACTTCCGTTCATCACGAAAAACGGTTCGATATGGGCTAATTGGGGCATGCCAACTGGAAATGAACCGGCCCCCGGAATCGCCGCAGCACAGGCTCGGCTGACGAATATGACCGGTGCCGCGACGCCGGACTACGAACAGATCCGCAAGACCGTCGACACGCTCGTCCCGTTCGTGAATCTGGTGGGCGTGCGCATGACCGAGCTGGGCCCCGGCTCGGCGGTGGCCGAGATCCCCGAGGCACCGGCGATGAGCAATCACCTGGGCACGGTGCACGCGGGCGCGCTGTTCCTCGCCGCCGAAGTCGCCTGTGCCGGTGCGTTTTCCGGCATCATCGCACCGCGCATCCTGCACGTGCGGACCTTCGTGCTGCGCAGCACCAAGGCCACCTTCTTCCGGCCTGCCCGCGGCCGGATCCGCGCCAGTGGCACGGTGAGCTCCCCGATCCTGGCCGAGGTGGTCGGGCGCAGGACCGAGGAGCAGTTCGATATCACCGGAAAGGCGCTGCTGCACGACGACAGCGGCGCCTTGCTCGCCAAGGTGGATCTCGAGTACTTCTGCTGGCTGGGCGCGGCTTAATCCGGATACAGCGTGGTGATGACGGCGCCGAAGTCGGCTTCGATCGCCGCGCGACGCAGCCGCAACGAGGCCGTCAGCTGACCCTTTTCCATCGAGAAGTCCTCCGCGAGAACGGCGAACCGGCGAATCGACTCCGCACGGGAGACGAGCCGGTTCGCCGCCTCGACACCGGCGGAGATCTCGGCGAGCAACCGGGCGTCCTCGGTCGGGACCCCGCCGGACACGTCCACGCCGTGCTCCGCGGCCCAGCGAGCCAGCACCACCGGATCGACGGTGATCAAGGCGGTCACATACGGTCGGCCTTCACCGACGAGCATGCAGTTGCTCACCAAGGCGTGCAGGCGAACCCGGTCTTCGAGCGGCGCGGGCGCCACGTTCTTGCCGCCGCTGGTGACGATGATCTCCTTGCGCCGGCCGGTGATGAACAGGAATCCGTCCTCGTCGAGCCGGCCGAGATCGCCCGTGGCCAACCAGTTCTCGGCCGAATGGCCGCCGTCGGGCCAGTACCCGGGGAAGACCTGCGGGCCCCGGACCAGGATCTCGCCGTCGTCGGCGATCGCGACGGTCGTGCCGGGCACCGGTCGGCCGACCGCGCCTGCCCGATTGGCGTGCGGCGCACTCATACTGACCGTCGACGACGCCTCGGTCAGCCCGTACGCGCCGATGATCTCCACACCGATGCCGGTGAAGAAGTCCGCCGTCGACGGTTCCAGCGACGCGCCACCCGCGACCATGTGCTCGAGCCGCCCGCCGAGCATGCCACGCCACTGTTCGCCGATCCGGGCGTCGATCACCGCGTCCGCCGGTGGCTGCTGACCGCGCCTGCGCGCATGGCCGACAGCGATCGCCGCCGCCTCCGCGGCGTCGTACCGATCACCGCCGAGGGCCTGACGCGCCGCCTTGCGGATCTTCTCCAGGACGTAGGGGACACCGATCAGGAACGTCGGCCGAAAGATCGGCAGTTCGGCGGGCAGTTGCGCGGGAGTGGCGACCAGGCCCGTGCGGACTCCGGCCAATACACACCCGAACTGCACGACCCGCCCGTACACGTGCGCGAGCGGGAGGAACAGCAGTGTCGACGCGGGATCCGCCGGGGTGCGGCGGAATACGGTGTCGAGGAGTTCCACCACGTTGGCCGCGGCGGCGAAAATATTGCGGTGCGTCAGCAGGCAGCCCTTGGGGACGCCCGTGGTGCCGCTGGTGTAGACGATCGTCGCGACATCATCGGCGCGCACTGCCAGCCGACGCTCGGTGGCCTCGGCGTCGGCGATCACCTCGCCCTGCTCGACCAGCGCAGGAAACGACGAACCGAGCAGCCAGGCCCGGCCGCGCAGATCTCCCGCCGCCGCACCGATCAACTCGCACTGTTCGACCGTCTCCACGAAACACGCGCTGGGACGGGCATCGGCCACGATGTGCTGGATCTGCTCGGCCGACGATGTCGGATACACCGGTACGGCCATCGCGCCCACGCTCAGCACGGCGAAGTCCGCCGCCGACCATTCGAAACCGGTCCCGCCGAGGATCAGCACCCGATCGCCTACGCCGATCCCGTTGGCCAGCAGGCCCTTCGCGAGTTCGAGGACGAGCCGGGCGAACTCGTCGTAGCCGACGTCGAGCCAGCCCTCGGGCGTTCTCCGGCTGAACACCACGGCCGACGGGTCGGCCGCGGCCTTGAAGAACACTACGTTGGCCAAGTTGTCGTCATCGGCCATGGTGACCAGTGGCGCGACACTGTATTCCTGCGCGACCCGCAGTCCCTGCACGGCGCCGGCATCTTGCACGGCGCTATCCCCCTGCACGGCGCTACTCATCGTGACTCGATGCTGGTCAGCGGGGCCGGAACGTAGGTCGAGCAGCGACCCGGGAGCCGCACGCCCGCCGCGCGCAACTGACTCACGCGGGTGGCGAACGCCGCACCGTGCATGATCTGCAACCCGACCTCGGCGACATGGCGGTGCGCCGGTGCGGCCAGGTAGGTGCCGGCGACCCAGTCGTTGAACGCGCCCATCGCGGGCCCGCACCAGATCTGATAGTCGAGGGTGCGCTCGGGCGTCGCGGCCGTGCTCCAGCCCGACGACCGGCCCAGATACCACCGGAAGATCAGTGCCATCCGGCGTTTCGGGTTTCCCTCGGCGCGCGCGATCTGCTCGGGGTCGCGCTCACGGAAGTAGCCCAGACAGTCGTTCCACACCTCGTCGAAGGAGCGGGCCAGGATCCGCTGCTCGATCTCGGCGCGTTCGGCGGCGGGGATCCCCTCGATACCGTCGTAACGCCGATAGGTGTCGTACAACCGCCGTGCGCGGCTCGCGAACATCGTGCCGCGTTGCAGCACCTGCACGTCGACGCCGAGTTCGAACATGTCCGACGAGGGCGCCATGGTGGTGTCGGCGACGCCTGCGGCGGCCAGCAGCCGCTTCGCCGTCTCCGACTGCGCCGCTTCGACAGTGGCCTGATTGACCGACCCCGTGACCACGTAGGAGGCACCCATCGCGAAGGCGGCCGCGGCGGCCGCCGGAGTGCCGATGCCACCGGCCGCGCCGACCCGGACCCGCTGGGCGAAACCGTATTCGCGCTGGATCCGTTCGCGCACCGCCAGCAGCGACGGCAGCAGCACCACCAGCGGACGGCGGTCGGTGTGGCCACCGGAGTCCGCCTCGCCGGTGATGTCGTCGGCCATCGGAACCGATGCCGCCAGCTGCGCCTGCTCGGCGGTGATCTCCCCCGCGTCCAGCAATCCGCGCACCAGATGCTCCGGCGCCGGGCGCAGGAACAGTTCGGCCACCTCAGCGCGAGATACCTTGGCGATCACCCGGTTCCGGGCGATCACCTGACCGTTCGGGTCACGGTGCAGACCGGCCAGCCGGTAACGCACCACCTGCGGGGTCAGGTCGAGGAAGGCCGACGCCTCCACGCAGCGCACCTCGTGACGCAGGCACGCGTCGACGATCGCCCGCTCCAGCGCGTTCTCGCTGGGACTGTGGATCAGATTGCAGGCGAAGGGTTTACCCGGCGCCTCACGCCCGATCGTGGCCAGGGCCTCGTCGATCCGGGCGGGCAGCACACCAGCGGCGCCGAACGAGGCGAGCAAGCCGGCGCGCGCCATCTCGACCACCATCGGCGCCGAGGCGATCCCGTTGGCCATCGCACCGGCGTGGTAGGCGAAGTTCACGCCGTGGGTCTGCCGGAACTCGGTGTTGCCCAGCGTTTCCGGCCGCAGCGCCGGAGCCGCTGCCAGCACTTGCGCGCCGCGCGCGGTGCCGGCGTCGGTGGTCACCGCGACACCGCGTTCGTCACGGACCACGAACACCGGCTTGTCCAATTCCGACAGCGCACGGTAGATGGAGTTGTCGTCCCTGGCGAGCGCCGAGGGTGCAAGGGAAGTCGTCACTGTGCCAATCCTTCTGAGAGCCCGAGGGCAGAGGTCGCTATCGAGAAATGCCACGAACGGTCGGCGCCGCGAACGACGCACATCGGCGCCCGAGGTGGTCGGCCGTCCTGCGGCGAGGCGGGCAGCCATCGCTACCGAGTCGGCCGACCATCGCTGAGCGATCGGCCTGCGCTACCGACCGAGATCGGTCTTCGATGCCGAGTGGATCGGCCATCGCTACTGGGGCGGTCGGCCTTCGGCAACCCAAGCCGCGACCGCGGGCGCGACCAGTTCGCTGTCCTTCACCCACGACGCATGGCCGATGTGGGTGAAGCCCGAGGCCCGGTCGATGTGCCAGCGATGCTGATCCGCCGCGCCCATCCGCTTGCTCAGGAACCGCACCGTGGACTCGGGGCCCAGCGGGTCGCCGTCGAGCGAGATGAGCAGCACCGGCAGCGTGAATTCGCGCAGCAACCGGTCGTAGTCGCGGGCACTGCCGCTGGGCCGGTAGTTGCCGGTCCGCAGGTGCCGGGCCCAGTCGATCATCACGCCCGCGGTCATCGGCCCGATGCCGCCACCGCCGGTCCACCGGCCGCGCAGCCGGGTGACCGCACCGACCGACCAGCCGCGCGCCAGCACCTCGAGGCGCCTGCGCAGTTCGAACGACCACCAGTACACCGAGCCGGTACCGATCGTCGTGATGCTCGCGACCCGATCCGGTTCGGCCGCCGCGAACAGCAACGCGAGCTGTCCGCCCAGGCTGTGCCCGAACAGGTGCAGCGGCGCCTCGGGGAACCGCTCGCGCAGCGCGTCCGCCACGGCGGGCAGGTCCACCTCGATCAGCTCGCGATAGCCGAACCCGGGACCTTCCCCCAGTGCGGGCAGGCTGTCGCCCTGCGCGCGCAGATCGAGCACGGCGGCCGTCAGTCCGGCCGCGTGCAAGGCCGTGACCAGCGGCAGGTAGTACTTGGCCTTGATGGCCATGGCGGGCAGGATCAGCACCACCGGTGCGGCCGGATCCGCCTGCGGCAGCAGGCGTACCGCCAGGGTGGCGCCGTCGGGGGTGGCGACGGTGGTCGATTCCAGCCCGACGATCTGGGCGCGTTGCTCGCTCATCACGCCTCCGCGGCCAGCGTGCAGACGTAGTCGAGCGCCACCTTGCCGACCAGCACACCCGCGGTGTCGTACATCAGCGCCCGCGCGTCCACATCCAGCCGCTGGCCGCCCTTGGCCGCCAGTACCGTCGCGACGTCGCTCGGGTCGATGACCCCGATCGCCCGGATCCGGCCGAGGGCGGGCTTGCGGAACGACAGCCGCGCGTCGCGCAGCACCAGGGTGTCGATGGCCGACAACCGCGACGCCAGCGCGCCCACGAAGGCGCACGCGCCGGCGATATCGGCGGCCAGGAATTGCGCACCGGCGTGCACGGTACGCAGATGGTTCAGGACGTAGGGCTCGTCGGGAATTTCCACGATCGCGCGGTGCGGACCGATTTCGGTGATCTCGGTCCCCGCGTGGGTACCGAAGGGGACCAACTTGCTCACAATTCGCTGCAGATGCAAGAAGTCGGGGTTATCCGGATCGATCGCCTCGAATACCGAACCGAGGGTGGCTGAGGTTTTCAGTTCAGGTGCCATGAAATAATTGCACCATCCGCACCCGCCGATTCGGATTTCCATTGCCGATCTCAATCGACCGAATGGTAATCAACTCGCCAGCGGTTCTCCGTAGACCTTGCCGCGGATAGTGGATTGCAGGAAATTCTTCGTCGAATCGAGGCTGTCCAGGAATACCTGCACCACTTCGTTGGGACTGTCGACGCGCCAGGCGACCTGTAATTCCACCACCGGTTCCGGATCGACGAGGGGAACCACCTTCAAACCCATCGGCCGCGGCTCGTCCATGCTGATGAACGACGCGAACCCCACATACCGGCGGGCGGCCACGGTGATCTCGGTGGCCACCGAGTCGTTCATGTACTCGGCGACCTTCGGGAACGCGCCCGCCCGCTCGCCCGCGGTCATGATGGCGTCGTACATCGCCGGGCTCACCTCGCGGTTGAACAGCACGCACGGCGTTTCGGCCAGTTCGCGGATCGAGATCGAGGACCGGTCGGCCCACCGGTGCCCCTGCCCCACCAGCGCGCCGATGCGCATCTGCAGCAGACACCGCGACAGCACCGACCCGCCGTTGGACGCACCGCCGTAGAGCAGCCCGACATCGAGCTCCCCGCGTGTGAGAGCGGTGAGCTGCGGCCCGGAGCGACCCGAGCTGAGTTTGGTGGTGATGTTGGGATAGTGCGCGTGCAATTGGGCCAGTGACCTGGGCATGATGAGCTGCCCGGCCCGCCCGTTGAACCCGATGTTGATCTTGCCCATCCGCCCGGCCGCGATGTCGCGGACGGTGTTGGTCGCCGAGTGCACCTCCCCGAGAATCCGTCGCGCGTCGGCGCGGAACGCCTCGCCCGCGGGGGTCAGCTGCACCACCCGCGACGTCCGCGACACCAGTTCGACGCCGAGATGGCGTTCCAGGCGTTTGAGTTGCTGGCTGAGTGACGGTTGCGTGAGATGGAGCCTGGCGGCCGCCCTTCCGAAGTGCAGTTCGTCAGCGATGGCAAGAAATGCCTCGATATGCCGTGTCTCCATAGTGCGCGCCTCGCGTGATCAGGTACGTGACTCGTCCGAGATATGCACCTTGTATAGCGGCACCGCACGTCATCGGGGAACGGGCCCGTGAAGCCCAGATGAGCAGCGACCGAATTCCTGCCGACCCTGCGGCGTGTCCACCCCGCCTCGCGGTGACCGGTGCCGCGAGCGGCACCGTGAACACGGTCGATTCGGCACTCGAATCGCTGACTCGGAAAAACCCGATGATCCCCGTCTTGACAGGGCGATCCATTTCGTACCGCAATTGATCAATAATGCGTTCCGCGTTGTCGCCCGCGACACCGGAGTGGAAGACTTTTATCCGGTGCAGGCGAAGTAATTTCGACGCCGATTTTCGAAGGAGCCCAGAATATGACGACCACGGTTGCCAGCCAGCACGACGCCGAGTCGACACTGGCCGAACTGTTCGCTCCCGATACCCGACCCGATCCGTATCCCGTCCACCGCGCACTGCGCACGAAGTCCCCGTTGGTCACCAAAGGCGGCGACCTCGTGATCATCGCCAACTACGCCGATTGCCAGCAGGTGCTGCGCGACCCGTCGGTGCGCAACGACCCCAAGCTTTCCCGGCTCGGCAAGGATCACCCGGAGCGCTCGGAGTCCCTGCTGTTCCTCGATCCGCCCGCGCACACCCGCATTCGCCGGCTCGTGTCGAAGGCCTTCACACCCAGGGTTATTCGGGCCTCGCAGCCGCAGATCCACTCGATCGTGGACGAACTCATCGAAAATATCGCGAGCAAGAGCGAATTCGACGTGATCTCCGAATTCGCGCTGCCCCTGCCGGTGCGGATCATGTGCGCTCTGCTCGGCATCCCCGTCGAGGAGTTCGGCGACTTCGAACCCGCCGCCCGCAGGCTGGGCCGTGTCCTCGACTTCAACCTCGTCGTCCACAACGACGATCTCGACGACGCCGAGGGCGCGCGCAACGAGCTGATGAACTACCTGGTCAACCTGATCTCCCGCAGGCGCGGCAACCTCGGCGACGACCTGCTCTCGCGGCTCATCGAGGTCGAGGAGGAAGGCGAGGTGCTCAGCGAGGGCGAACTGCTCGCCACCTGTGTGCTGCTGATGGTCGCCGGCCACGAGACCACCGCCAACCTCATCGCCAACGGCGTACTCGCCCTGCTCCAGAATCCGGACCAGCGCGAGATCCTCGCCGCCGACCCCGAATTGGGGATCAGCGCCGCCGACGAGGCGTTGCGCTACGACGCGCCGATCCAGTTCGTGATGCGCATCGCCACCCGTGACATGGAGGTGAGCGGCACCGCGATCAGCCCCGGCACCGCGATGCTGGTGCTGCTCGCCGCGGCCAACCGTGATCCCGAGCACTACCCCGACGCCGACCGCTTCCTGGTCGCCCGCGGCGCGGCCGACCACCTCGCCTTCTCGGCCGGGGCGCACTTCTGCCTCGCCGCGGCGCTGGGCCGGGCCGAGGGCGCCGCGGCGCTGTCCGCCTTCGCCGGGCGGGTGATCGACCCGGTGCTCGTCCCGGGCTCGCTGCGCTACCGGCCCAATGTGAACCTGCGTGGCATCGACGCTTTGACCGTCACGCACGGCGGAGTTCGTCTCCGTTGATCTCCGATTCGACCACCCCCTCCACAGAAAGCCTGTTATGAACTCGCACCACCACGGCCGTAAGGCCGGATGGGGGATCGTGCTCGTCGCGGTCACCACGCTGCTCGCGGCCTGCGGCCAGAACAGCTCGGCCCCGGTCGCGGCCGACGACCCGGTGACCATCACCTTCCTGTCCTACACCTACGGACAGACCAACCCGCTGGGCAAGGGCATCGAGAAGTTGATCAACGACTTCCAGACCGCCAACCCGAAGATCACGGTCAAGCCGCAGTCGGTCCCGACGGCCGACGCACTCACCAAGCTCCAGAGCGAAGTGGTGGCGGGCAACCCGCCCGATGTCGCGCAGATCGGGTGGAGCAAGGTCGCGCAGGCCTCGCAGACCTTGCCGCTGCGCTCGCTCGAAGAGGTCGCCGGGACCGACGAGTGGAACAAGCACATGGCGGGCTTCGTGCCGTCGGTGCTGAAGGCGACCCCGGTCGCCGGTGCGAAGAAGCCGGTCGCGATGCCGTTCATGATGGCCACCCCGGTGGTCTTCTACAACGCCGACCTGTTCACCGCGGCCGGGCTCGATCCCGCCCAGCCGCCCAAGACGATGGCCCAGCTCAAGCAGGCCGCGCAGGCGATCAAGGACAAGACCGAGGCGCAGGGCGTGTACGTCTCGGCGGCCGACCCGGGCAAGTCCGACTACCTGACCCAGTCCCTGGTCAACAGTGCCGGTGGCGCGCTGGTGTCGAGCAGCGGTGAAGTCACCGTCGACTCGGCCCCGGTGATCACCGCGCTGTCGACGATCCAGGATCTGACCAAGTCCGGTGTGCAGCCCGCGGTCGACTTCGCTTCCGCGCAAAGCGCTTTCAACTCGGGCAAGCTCGGCATGCTGGTCACCACCGGCGGCGGTCTGCTGACCCTCGACGCGGCGGCCAAGGGCAAGTTCGCCCTGCAGGTGGCGCCGCTGCCCGCCTTCGACAACCTGCCTGCCCGCCCCACCTTCTCCGGGTCGGGCCTGACGGTCGTGGCCAAGGACGCCGCCAAGGCGAAGGCGGCGTGGAAGTTCGTGCAGTTCATGACCAACGACGAGAGCTTCAAGCTCATCGCCTCGCAGATGGGCTACCTGCCGCTGCGGACCGCGGCGGAGTCCTCGGCCGATCCGCGGCTCGGCTCGGCTGTCAAGCAGATGGCCGATCTGGCTCCCTACACCGCCTTCCCGGGCAAGCAGTCCAACCAGGGCGTCGTCATCCTCCAGGACGAGGCCGTCGAACCGATCGTCCTTCGCGGCGCCGACCCGGCGGCGACCCTGCGCGCCGCCGCCGCGAAGATCCGCGGACTCAACTGAGTTCACGCACCCTCCGCTGACCACCACCCCCTCGAAGAGAGACACCGTTGTCACACCAGGTATTCGCACACACGCCGCCGAACGGTTCGACCGACGGCGGCGCGATCCCGAACAAGATCGGCCTGACGGTCAATCCGTGGTCGGGAAAGCAGCTCCTACGCTCCGATTTCGAGGAGATGCGCGAATTCCTCGATGAGGCCGCGACCGCCGGGTTCGGCTATGCCGAACTCGGTGGCTGCGGCCTCGGGGTGGTGATCGGCGGACAGGTGCAGCGCTCCCGGCTGGCGGCGCTACGCGACGCGCTGGCCGATTGCCGAGTCCGGCTCACCCTGCACAGTTCGTGGCATTCCTCCGGACGCACCGGCAATCTGCTCGACACCGGGTCCGCGTCCTCGCAGCAACTCGGTCTGCTGGCGGATCTGGAGATCGCCGCCGCGATCGGCGCCGAGGTGCTGGTCTACCACGCCGGAGTGCTGCCGAGCCTCTACAGCGACGGTGCGGCACTGACCGAGGGCATGGCGACCGAGCGCACGATGTTGCGTGAGCTCGCCGACGAATCCGGCGCGCGCGGGGTCACGATCGCGATCGAGAACCGGGCGCCCGGTCCCGCGGTACTCACCCGCCGTTCCTACGGGATGCGGCTGGATCTGGTCGCCGAGCAGGTGCGCCAGATCGATCACCCCGCGGTGACGATGTGCCTCGATGTCGGCCACGCGTACCTGTCGGCCGGCTACCTGAACTACGACTTCCTGGCCGCGATCCGCGAAGTCGCCCCGGTTGTCGGCCACATTCACCTGCACGACAATTTCGGCCGGATGCCGCGCCAGCCCGACGCGAACCCGTACGAACTCGAACTCCTCGGTGAGGGCGATCTGCACCTGCCGCCCGGCTGGGGCACGATCCCGCTGGACGAGGTGCTGGCGACGCCCTTCCCGCACGACCCGGCGATCATCATCGAGATGCGCCACGCCCGCCACCACGCGGAAGCCCTGCACACCACCCGGCGGCTGCTCGATGCGCGAGCCCGGTCATGACGCTCACCAAGGACCCCGAGGTCACGCCGAAGGCGCGCGTGGTCACGCCGAAGGCGCGCGTGGCCGAACGCCCCGCCGCGACCGGGCTCGCCTGGCTGTACTTCTCGCCGACCATGCTCTCGATCACCGTGTGGGTCTACGGGCCGCTGCTGTTCACCGCGGTACTCAGCTTCCTCGACTGGAACCTGGTGTCACCCGACATCGCGTTCAACGGCCTGAAGAACTACGAAACCCTCATCACCGAACCGGAATTCGGCAACGCGGCCTGGAACACCCTGAAGTACGCGCTGTTCGTGCTGCCGTTCGCGACGGTGGTGCCGTGCGCGCTGGCCATCGCGCTGTGGAAGCGCCCTGGCCGGATGAGCGAGTTCTACCGGATGCTGCTGTTCCTGCCGGTCGTGCTCGCGCCGGTCGCCAACGCGTTGTCGTGGCAGTTCATCCTGGACCCGCTGTACGGAACCCTCAATCAGGTACTGGGGTTCGCCGGGGTGGAACCGATCAATTGGCTCGGTGACCCCGCCACCGCGCTACCGACCGTCGTGGTGGTGACCGCCCCGAAAGTGGTGGCGCTCAACACCTTGCTCTTCGGCGCGGCGCTGGCGAACCTGGACCGCCGCACCATCGACGCGGCGCGCCTCGACGACGCCACCGAGGGCGAGATCACCCGCTCGATCATCCTGCCCCAGCTGCGACGCCCGATCATTCTGCTCGGACTGCTGTCGATGGTGGTGGTGTGGCCGTGGTTGTTCACCAATATCGGGGTGCTCACCCGAGGTGGACCGAGCAATGCCACCGACAACGTCTACTACCGGCTCTACACCTACGGTTTCACCTTTTTCGACGCGGGCACCGCATCGGCGGCGGCCATCGTCATCGCGCTCGCGTTCGGGCTGCTGCTGACCGTTCACACCCTGCTCTCGAGGAGATTCCGTGCGACGCGGTGACGCGATCGGCAGACACCTGCTACTGATCACAGCCATTGTGCTGATGCTGTTCCCGGTGGCGATGGCCTTGGCCACCTCGTTCAAACCGGTGTCGACCATCTTCGATCTGAATCCGATCCCGCTTCCGGCGAGCTTGGAGAACTACGAAATGGCAGTGGGCAAGTTCCCGATCGGCAGGCTGCTGTGGAACACCTTCGTGATGGCCGCGGGCGTCACCATCGCGACAATGCTCGTCGCCCTGCCCGCCGCCTACGCGCTGGTGCGCTTCGACAAGGCGCGCGGCCGTGGTTTCGTCCTCGCGGCCGTGGGCATTTCGCTGCTGATCCCGCCGCAGGCGCTGATCATCCCGCAGTTCCTGATGACCGCGAAACTGGGCTGGCAGGGGCACACGATCGGGGTGATCGTCCCGCAGCTCGGCGTCAGCGCGCTCGCGGTGCTGTTGCTGCGCGACCACATCCGTTCGGTGCCGCAATCGCTGATCGGCGCCGCCGTGCTCGAGGGCGCTACGTCGTGGGAGATCCTGCGGCACGTGGTCCTCGGCGTGATGCGCCCGGCACTGGGCGCGGTGGCGATCCTGCTGTTCATCAGTACGTGGAACGAGTTCCTGTGGCCGCTGCTGGTGATGCCCGATCCCGAGGACACCACCATCCAGCCGGGTCTGGCGCTGTTCCTCGGCCCGGAGAGCGCGGACTACGGACCGATGCTCGCCGCGGCGATGCTGGCCTCGCTGCCGGTCGTCGTGATCTATGTCCTGGCGTCGCGACGGATCGCGGACGCCTTCCTTCATTCAGGGGTTCGGTAATCGACATGACCAGTCTCAGTGTGAGCGAGCCCCCGGTGCTGACCACCGAGCTCGATCTCTCGGCCGGCGTGGTGCTCGACGGCATCACCAAGCAATACGACGAGGACCGCCCGGCTCTCGACGTCGACCTGCTGCATGTGCCCGGACAATCGCTGACCGTGCTGGTCGGCCCGTCCGGCTGCGGCAAATCGACCGCGCTCGGCGTGGTGTCCGGCCTGATCACCCCCACTGCGGGACGGGTGCTCATCGACGGCGCCGACGTCACCGAGGTGGCGCCGGGACGACGCGGAGTCTCGATGGTGTTCCAGGATTTCGCGCTGTACCCGCATATGACCGTCGAGCGCAATATCTCCTTCGGCCTGCGGCTCGAGGGCAAGCACAACCGCAAGTCCGGGCTGGACCGCACCGAGATCGAACGACGGGTGGCCGGCGCGTGCGACAGCCTCGGCCTGAGCGAACTGCGCCACCGCAAGCCCGCTCAGCTCTCGGGCGGTCAGCGTCAGCGCGTCGGGCTGGCCAGGGCGATCGTTCGGCAGCCGAAGGTGCTGCTGCTCGACGAGCCGCTGTCCGCACTCGACGCGCAGCTGCGCCAGCAGGCCCGGGTCGAGCTGGTACGACTGCATCGCGAGCTCGGCAATACCGTCGTGCTCGTCACCCATGACCAGCTCGAGGCCTTGTCGATGGCCACTCACCTGGTGGTGATGAACAACTCGCGGGTGTTGCAGGTCGGTAGTCCGGCGCAGGTGTACCGGCGACCGGTCGATCTGTTCGTCGCGACGTTCCTGGGTAGCCCGCCGATGAACCTGGCGACGGTGACGATGAACGACGCCGGGGACGAGATGACCGGGCGCGGGCTGGAAGTACTGCTCCCCCAGGCTGTCCCCGGTGTTCCCGCCGAACTGACACTGGGCTGGCGGCCCGGTGACGGCACGCTCCGTGACCACGACGGCCCGGGCTTGCTCGTGCACGGTGTGGTGGAGCTGGTCGAGTTCACCGGCGACTCCAAGATCGCGCAGTGCACCGGCGAATCGGGTCGCTGGGCCGTGACGCTGCCCGCCAACGATCCGGCTCCGGCCGTCGGCGCGCGGATCCAGGTGTTCGTCCCTGCGCACCGGCTGCACCTGTTCGACCCCGACACCGGCTCCCGGGTAACGGCTTTCGATGCACCTGCTGATCACCAACGATGACGGATACCGCGCGCCGGGGCTCCTGGCGTTAGCGGAAGCCGTGCGGGCGCTCGGCATCGACGCGACGGTGGTAGCACCGAGCGGTCCGATGTCGGGCGCGAGCCAGTCCCGGCGCAGTGGCGTCGCAGTGGAGTGGGAGTGGGCCGCGCCGACCGCCGGAATTCCCACGATTCAGGTGGGGTCGACCCCGGCGGCCTGCGTGGTGTTCGCGCTGACCTCCGGGGTCCTCGCGCCGGTGGATCTGTGCCTGAGCGGTGTGAACGCGGGCGAGAACATCGGCGCCACACTCAATGTCAGCGGCACCTACGGTGCCGTCCAGGAGGCGGGAGCGCGCGGTGTGCCCGGCATCGCGCTCTCGCGCGAGTTCGGTGGTCCGTGGAACGCACCGCACGATTGGGATTGGAGCTGGGTCCCCGAGGCGACAGCCGGCGTACTCACCACGCTGCTCACAGCGCGGGCGGGCTGGTTCACCGCGAACGTCAACCTGTCCGGCACCGACCGGGGCGCGGATCCGGCCTACACCACGGTCAGCCGCGCGCTGTATTACACCGATGTCTTCGACATCGCCCAGGGCGCCATCCTCAGCACGATCGGTTACCGCGCCGAGGATCTGGCGCCCGACGACGACATCCACGCCTTCGCCGAGCAGCGGCGGACCAGCATCACCCTCGTCCGGCGGGCTTGAACGGTTCGGACCGCAACGCGGTCTTGACGACCTTCCCGCCGGGGTTGCGCGGCAACGGCGCCGTGCGCACCGAGAAGTACTGGGGCACTTTGAAATCGGCGAGCCGCTCGCGCAGGTGGTCGAGCACGGCGGCTTCGTCGAACTCGACGCCCTCGACCGGCACCACCACCGCGCCGACCTTCTCGCCCATCATGTCGTCGGGCACCCCGACCACCGCGGATTCGCCGATGCCCGGGGCACCGGCCAGGGCGTTCTCCACCTCGACGCAGTACACGTTCTCGCCGCCACGGTTGATCATGTCCTTGGCCCGATCGGCGATCGACACCAGCCCTTGCTCGTCGATGCGGGCGAGGTCACCGGTGCGCAGCCAGCCGTCGACGAAGGTCGCGGCGGTGGCGGCGGGGTTGTTCCAGTATCCGGCGACGACAGTGGCGCCGCGGATGAGCAGTTCGCCGACTCCGCTGACCGGATCGGGCGCGTCGATGGCCAGGTCGATGATCGGCGCGGCGAACCCCACCGATTCCGCGTGTTCGGTGGCCCACTCGTGGGGCAGATAGGTCGCGATGGACGAGGTCTCGGTCAGACCGAACCCGTTGGCCAGCCGCGCGTTCGGGAAGTGCCGGGCGATCTCGGCGACCAGCGCGGGCGCGACCGGCGCGCCGCCGTAGGCGACCCGGTTCACCGCGCTCAGATCGAAGTCGGCGAAGTTCGGCTGCCGAAACGCAAGGTAGTAGATGGCGGGAGTGTTGGTGAGCGAGGTGACCCGCTCATCGACGATCGCGCGGAGGAAATCCTGAATCTTGAACTGCGGCAGGATGATCGTGCTGCCGCCGATGGCCAGCTGAGGAATCAGCTGACTGTTGCAGGCGGTGACGTGGAACAGCGGCACCGAGACCAGGTTGCGCAGGGTCGGGCCTTCGTCGGCGGCGATGTGGGCGAGTCGGCGCACGTTCTCCACGGTGGACAGCAGGTTGCGATGTGTGGTCATCGCTCCCTTGGGTCGTCCGGTCGTCCCGCTGGTGTAGAAGATCGCGGCCAGATCCGTGGGACCCGCACCCTCGTGGACGTTGGGATCGCCCTGGGGCAGTGCCTCATTCGGCCGCAGGCTGAACGCGGCGTCGGAATCGGTGAGGACATAGTCGATTTCGGGGTCGGCGAACCGGGTGTTGACCGGCACGGCAACCGCACCCGCGAGCACGATTCCGAGAAAGCCGACCACCCACTCCGTTCCGGCGTTCAACAGGATGGCAACACGGTCGCCCGGTTGAATTCCCTTGTCCCGCAACCCACCGGAGACCGCGGCGGCCCGGTCCCACAGTTGCCGGTACGAAAGTCGCTCGCCACCGATCTCGACGACGGCTTCCTGCTCGGGCCACGTCTGCACGGTGTGGCGCAGCATGTCCACCAGGGAATCGGGCAGGTCGGCGTAGTGCGCGATACCGTGCTCGTCGCGAAAGATCCCGGCGGGGCCGAACGGTTGCACGGTCATCGCGCACCCTGCGGGTTCAGCAGCGCGGCGAGATTGTCCTCGGCGAAGAAGTCCCGGCCGCTGAGCCCGCCCGCCATCATCCGGAACCATTGCTGCGTGTGCTTCGCGCTGCTCGGCAACGCGCGCATCACCTCGACGTGCTTGTCCGGCAGCACCAGTCGCGAGGACTCACAGGTGAACCGGTACATCGGCTTGCTCGACCGATCCCGCTGCGCCTGATAGTCGGCGAGCGCTTCGTCGAGTGGCCGCGCCGCCGACAGCCCCTCGTGCGCCCGCTCGGCGAGCAGGTCGGCGTAGGTGAACGCGTCGCTGATCCCGAGGCCGGTGAACGGGTCCTTGTGATATCCGGCGTCGCCGACCAGCGCCCAGCCGGGGCCGTGCGATTCGCGGTAGAAGTTCTCCGGATAGCGGGCGATATAGAACCGTTCGTCGCGTTCGCCGGTGTCGAGCAGTTCGGCGAGGTCGGGCGCGGTTTCCTTGAACGCCAACGAGAAGTTGCGCTCGACATCGGCGCGGAACGGCGCGAACCGGTCGACGTATTGCACACACCAGATCAGCGTCTTGCCGTCGTGGGTCGGCCAGCCACCGACCGCCTGCTTGTCGCCGATCCGCAATTGGCTCTGCATGGTCAGGCCGGACCAGTACGAGTAGGCGGTGAAGGTCTCCCCCGGGATCACGTCGTATTTCTGGGCCCCGGTGAGTTGGGCGACAGTGGACGCGTATCCGTCGGCGCCGATCACGAGGCGAGCATGTTCGGTCACCGGTTCGCCGTCGCGGTCGCGGCCGACGATGCCGGTGACGAACTCACCGTCGCGCACCAGATCTGTCACGGTGACGCCTTCGCGCAGATCGACCCCGGCCTCGCGGGCGGCATCCTGCAACAGCTTGTCGAGCACGATGCGCCGCGGCGCGTAGGTCTCGGCGATACCGTCGATCGGGTCGGAGAAGCCGGAGAAGTGTGCGTCGGCGTAGGACATGGTGATCGAGTGGATGGGCGTGCAGCCGGTGGCTTTCAGCCGATCGAGCAGGCCCCAATCCCGCAGTCGCGCCAGACCACTCTGCCGCAGCATGTGGGTCGACACGGCGTCTTTGGGAAACAGCGCCTGGTCGACGCAGAGCACCCGGTAGCCACGCCGCGCGAGCAGCATCGCGACTGTGGCGCCGGCGCAGCGCGCGCCGACAACAATGACATCGTGCACAGTTTTCGACCTTTCAGGCATCGAGCACGAGACGGTCCGTGCGCGCTCGGGAAACGCAGATCATCATGGTTTTGCCCGACTCTTGTTCAGCCGGGGTGAGCACCGAATCGCGGTGCTCGACTTCGCCTTCGAGCACGGTGGTCTCGCAGGTCGCGCACGTTCCCTCACGGCACGACCACAGCACGTCGGCGCCCGCCCGTTCGAGTGCGTCCAGGACCGACGACCCGGCCGGAACCTCGATGGTCCGGCCGGAACGGTTGAGCACGACGGTGCTCGTCCGCTCGGGTCCGGTGGCCGCGATCTCCTTCGGATGAAAACGCTCGACCCGCAAGGCATCCGCGACACAGTGCTGCTCGACCGCGGCCAGCAGCGGCTCGGGGCCACAGCAGTACACGAGCGTGCCCGAGGTCACCGGCGCGAGAATCTCGGCCAGTGGCATCAGCCCGACGTCGTCCTGCGCGTAGCGACGAACCCGCGCACCATAGGCGGACAGCTCGCCGGCGAACGCCATCCGCGCGCCGGTGCGGCCGCCGTAGTGCAGTTGCCAGTCGGCGCCGCGCTGCTGCAGTTCGCGGATCATCGGCAACAGCGGGGTGATCCCGATACCGCCGGCGATCAGGAGGTAGCTCGCCGCCTGCGTGAGCGGGAAATTGTTGCGTGGCTCCCGGATCTCCAGCAGCGTGCCCGGCCGCACGTTCTCGTGCATCCACGCCGACCCGCCGCGGCCCTGCTCCTCGAGCAGCACCGCGATGCGATAACTGTCCCGATTCGCGGGATCGCCACACAGCGAGTACTGGCGAACGACGCCGTCGGGCAGGACGACGTCCACGTGCGCACCCGGTGCCCACGGCGGCAGTGGCGCGCCGCCGGGGTCGGTGAGCACAAAGGACAGCACGCCCTCTGATTCGTAGGTGATGGACCGAATTCGCACAATCGCGCTGATCACACGACGAGTCTCGCAGGGGTTCGGCGGCCCGCGGGGATTGATACTTTCAACGAATTGCCGGATTGAAATGGGGTCGATCGGCTATCGGCGGTCAGCGGGAGAAACGATCAGGAATCGAGAAGTTTCCAGGTCGGCGCCGTGTCAGCATTGTTTTCCATGGATCGACGAAAGGGTTTTGCGATGAACATCACCTGGGTTCGGCGAACCCATCGCGTGCTCGCCGTCGCCTTCCTCGCGGCCGTGCTCATCACGGTGCTCGGATTGTCGCTCAGCGGGCCCGAATGGGTGGTCTACCTGCCGCTCGTTCCGCTCGCCGGGCTGTTCCTGTCCGGTGCGTCGATGTTCGTGCGGCTCTTGCGCGGCCCGCACCCGCTGTCGGCGTTCGGCGACAGTGCCGGTCGCGTCCGTCAGGTGCATCGCTGGTCCGCGGTGGTATTCGTCGTCACCGTTGTCGCCACGGTGATCGCGCTGGCACAACCGGAGCCGATCGTGTGGATCTCCTACCTCCCGCTGATCCCACTCGCCGGGCTCTTCCTGTCCGGCTCGTTCATGTTCGTGTCGCCGCTGGTACGGGCGCGGCGCGCCCACTAGCTGGGTGACTCCCGTCAGCCGATGTCGACCACTCGCGCCCATGCGGGTGGGCTGTCCGGGACGTAGTCCGGGTCGTCGTGGCGCCACGCGCGTTCTCGGCGGAAGAGGCCGACGACGGTTCGGCAGGCCGGTTGGTGGGAGGGCCAGGGGGTTTGGCCGTCGGTCAGGGCGACGAGTACGTCCGGGCGGGTGCGCAGGGCCTGGGTGAAACCGGTGCGCAGGTCGGTGCCGCCACCGCCGATCAGCGTCATGCCCTCGGCCTGGCACAGCGGGTGGGCGATTCTCGCCGCCGCGTCGCAGGAGAACACGGTGACCAGGTCGCGGCGGCCGCCGACGGCGCGGATGATGGCGGCGACTTCGAGCAGGGCGCTGCCCAGTTCGTCGTCGCTGACCGAACCCGAGGTGTCGATGACCACGCTGACCTTGGGTGGGGTGCGACGCAGGCTGGGCAACACGATGCCGGGCAGTGCGGTGCAGCGGCGGGCGGGGCGCCGGTAGGTGTAGTCCTCGCCGACGCCCGGAGCCGAGGCGGCCGCGCGCAGTGCCGCGCCGAGCAGGTCCCGCCACGGCTGGGAAGGATGCAACGCCTCCTTCGCCCAGCGCCGCCACCCCTGGGGCGCGTCTCCCGGACGCCCGACGATGCCCTGTGCCACCAGGAATCGGACGCCGTCGCGCTGCTGTTCGCTGAGACCGTCCGCGCCGTCGGGTCCCAGCTCCCATTCGCGGTCCGATCCGTCCGCGCCGCTGCCGCAGTCGAGCCACGCCATGTCTTCGGTCAGCCGCCCGAGGCGGAACTGACCCAGGTAGTCCTCCATGAGTTGCCCCGGGTCCAGCCCCAATGTGCTGGGCAGCACAGCGCCCTCGGGCCAGACCAGCCCGTCACCGAACGCGTCGTCGTTGATCTCGGCGTCCGCGGCGATGTTCATGCGCAGCCGCTCCCCCGGACCGGTCAGGTCGTGGGCGTGGGCGTAGCGGTCGCTGCGCGCGTGATGGTCTCGCAGCAGGTGCGACACCTCGTGCACCAGGATCGAAGCCAGTTCTTCCACCGGTGTGTAGTCGACGAATCGTGGCGAGACGTAGCACCGCCAGTGTTTGTCCACGCCCATCGTCGGTGACCTCGGCGACTCGACGATGTGCAGCGCGTACAGAGCGGTCGCGAGATAAGGGCGGGCCGAAACCGCCTGCAGCCGTGCGGCATACAGCTTGCCGAAATCCAGTCCGGTGGCGTCCGCTGTCATCGGCCCGCCTGCACGGCAACGCGGGCCGCGGCGCGATCGGCACTCTGCGACACCGCCACCACCCCGGCCAGCTGTTCGATCGCCGCGGGCACCTCCCAGTTCTCGCGGCGCAGCGTGGCCAGCGTCGTCGCGGGAACAACCACCAGGTCGGGTGCTCCGGTTTCCACGGCTTTCACCAGCAGCGACCAAGCCGCGTCCCACCGAGCCCGCTCCGGCCGTTTGCGCACCGCGGCCACCACACCGTCGAGAACGGCCTGACGCAAGTCGCCCCGGGTCGGCAGTTCAGCGGCGACCGGATCGGCCAGCAGTGCTTCCGGGTCGGGCAGATCCATCCGATCGATGCTGGTGAGTAGTTCGAAACCGGGCCCGTCACCAACGGTGCCGCGGATCAACTGCGACAGCGCATCACGACTCGCGTCGGCCGCGGTGGCGAAGGCGATCAGCCGCACGGTCATCTCCCAACTCCGCGGTGACGCCCAGGCACCGCCCCGCCGGGTTTCGGTGGTGGGCATCTGGTGCACGAGCTTGGGCCGAGCCGCGAGCAAGGTGCATACCGCGCGACGGGCGAATGCGACCGACTCCGGCAGGCTTTCGGCCGCGAGCCGAGGCAAGGTCGCGTGTGGCCAGGTTCCGCCGAGGCCGCGGACGACCACGTCGTGCTCGTGAGTCCACTGCAGGTGCACGAATCGGTTCGCCAGCGGCGGGCTCAGCTCCCAGCCGTCGGCGGCCGACGAGCGTGGGTTGGCGGCCGCGACGATGCGCACACCCGACGGCAGTTCCAGTGCGCCGACCCGCCTTTCGAGAACGACGCGCAGCAGCGCGGCCTGCACGGCGGGCGGCGCGGTGGACAGTTCGTCGAGGAACAGCAGGCCGCGCCCGGCCCGCACGAGCCGAACCGCCCAGTCCGGCGGCGCCATCGGCACCCCCTGGGTCGCGGGGTCGTCGCCGATGATCGGCAGGCCGGAGAAGTCCGACGGTTCGTGCACACTCGCGATCACCGTGGTCAGCGGCAGTTCCAGGGACTCCGCGAGCTGGGTCAGGGCAGCGGTCTTGCCGATGCCCGGCTCACCCCACAGCAGCACCGGCAGGTCGGCGGCCACAGCCAAGGTGAGCGCTTCCAGTTGCGTGTTGGTGCGCGGCTCCGTCTTCACCTCACCCAGCAGGGCAAGGAGTTCGCTCGCGACGTCGAGCTGGGAGTCGGTGGCGCGAGTCGGAAGCGGGCAGAGGGTATGAACAGTCATGTGTGCATCACCTTTTGGGTTCGGAGGAATTCGATGGGCGAGCTCAGGCGGAGCGAGCCCGGCCTCGGGGTCTGTCGATGAAGTACGAGGTCGGCGGCGCGAAGGCCGCACGAATCCACGGTCGAGGCGAGGTCCCGGCGACCCGCGGATCAGCCGGTCGTACCAGGCCCACACGACCCCACCTGTCAGCGAGACAAGGCGTGGCCCTGATGGCCCGGACGCCAACTCAGCGCAAGGCCAGGCGTTTCGGACGTGCGCGACGACCCTTGCGGTCGTAACGGTCGGGAAGAACGTGGCCGCGACCGGGTGCGGGTAGACCGGCCCGGAACAGACCATAGGTAATCCGTTGCCGTACAGCGGCTTCGAGTGCGTCGCGAAGTGGTCCGTCGCGCAGCGTCGCGTCCGCGCCGAGCTGGGCTTCGACGATGGTGAGGGCGCCGTCGATATCGCCGTGGTCCAGGCGGTCGCAGACGCCGACGAGCCAATCCGGTTGGCGCAGTGACCGGTCGATGGCCTGGAGGCAGGGCATCGGTGTTCCGGTCAGGGCCGCCAGGAGTTCTTCACGCCGGATCTCGGTGGGGTCGTGATCCAGGGCGGCGAGCACCCCGTTCACCAACCCGATCCGATGACGTTCGCCCCGGCACTCCACGATCCGATGACCGGCGGCGGTGATCCCGGAGGTCGCGGTCGGCGCGCCGTCACAGCCGAGCGCCGAGGCGACCAGCGGATGCAGTCGATCGGCGGCGAGCACGCCCGCGCGCAGCAATTCCAGGTCGGGGAGCACCCAGGTCGCCGCGTCGGGCAGAACCGGGAGGGCGGAGATTCCGCCACGCGGGTGTTCCCTCGAAATCCGCACGGCGAGTGGGTCCTCCGCACTTACGTCCAACACGAGCCGCTTGCGCGCACCACACCGCACCGCTACCAACCCGGACCGGCGCCCCTCGGCACGCAGCAGAATCCCCGCTTCGTCCGCCCACCGGTCGACGGCGCAACCCGGCGGCGCCGTTGCGGACACAGAATCCCTGGGGTCGTCGCCTGCCGCAAGCCCTGGGGCGGCGAATTGCCCTGCACCAGAACGGGTCCGCAACTCCCCCACCCTGCGCGAATCCCACAGGTGACGGTGCAGGTCGAGCCGGTAGCGACTGCTGGGTCGGGGGTGTGGGTGCATGCGCGCGCTGGCGACGGGGCTCGCCGTGTCCCACAGCGCGAGGCTGATCCGCTGTCCGGCGGCCGCCCAGGCCGGTGGCGTACGGACCACCAGATGCACGGAATCCGCACCGTCACACTGCGTTACGTCACCGGCCGCGCTGTCGAGGCCGGCGATGCCCCCGGATTCGTACCGAGCCAGCGCCATCGTCAACCCGGGTCGCAACAGACCGTCCGGCGCGATTCTGGGTAGATGCCAGCGCAACAGGTCCGGCGCCAGATATCGCAGGTCGGCCCGTACCCGGGCGGCGAGTCCTCGACCGTGGGTCCGCGCCAACGTCCGCAGATCCACATCGAGATCGACGTGCGCAGCGGCGCAGGCCCCCGACCAGTCACCGACGAGCCGCCGTGCGGTGGCGGCCTCGATCATGGCGGACGGCACAGCGAGTTCGCGCACACGCAGCCAGAGGTCGAGGCGCGCATCGTCATAGGACGTACGGGAAGACTGCTGATTTTCGGTGAATTCCCCGCGTTCACGCGGGGCAGAAGCCGGTTCGATGACCGGCGTGGGGCTCAACGGCCCGGGCGCAGAACGCCCTTTCGACTCGATGTCATGTCGCCAGTATGCACAACAACACGCGAGCCGACAAGCGGTGCTGGTCGGGTCGCGCGGTCTGCCACCGAGTCGACGAGGCAGGCGGGCCCTGGTCACCGACCAGATGCCCGCCTTGCCGGCGGGCCGCTATCGCGCGTCGGTGAGCTCGCGCACGTCGGACTGCGCACCCAGTTGCGGGTAGGTCGGGTATTCGATGCCCGAGATGTACTGCACGGTCCGCACCACCTGGCACGAGTAGCCGAATTCGTTGTCGTACCAGACGTAGAGGATGGCGGTGTCGCCCTCGACGATGGTGGCGTTGGCGTCGATGATCGAGGCCGCCCGCGAGCCGATGAAGTCGCTCGAGACCGCGTCGGTGGCGGCTGTGTAGTCGAGGTTGCGGCTCAACGGGCCCGCGAGGGATACCTGACGCAGGTACGCGAGCACGTCTTCCTTGGTCGTGTCCTGCTTCAGCTGCAGGTTCAGGATCGCGACGGAGACGTCCGGGGTGGGAACGCGGATCGAGTTGCCGGTGATCTTGGCTTTGAAGTCCGGCATCGCCTTGGCCACCGCGGAGGCGGCGCCGGTCTCGGTGAGCACCAGGTTGAACGGCGCGGAACGACCGCGCCGATCGGCCTTGTGGTAGTTGTCCAGCAGGTTCTGGTCGTTGGTGAACGAGTGCACCGTCTCCACGTGTCCACGCACGATGCCGAACTCGTCGTCCATGGCCTTGAGCGGCGGCACGATCGCGTTGGTCGTGCAGGAGGCGCAGGAGAAGATCTGCTGCGACAGGTCCAGGTCGCGGTGGTTGACGCCGTGCACGATGTTGGGCACGTCACCCTTGCCGGGCGCGGTGAGCACGACCTTCGCGATGCCGGGACGCAGGTGCTGCTCCAGGCCCTCGCGGTCACGCCAGCGACCGGTGTTGTCGATCAGGATCGCGTTGTCGATGCCGTAGGCGGTGTAGTCGATCGTCGTCGGGTCATCGCTGTAGATGAACTTGATGACGTTACCGTTCGCGGTGATCGTGTCGTTGTCGGTGTCGACCTTGATCGTGCCGTTGAAGTGCCCGTGCACCGAGTCGCGCCGCAGCAGCGACGCCCGCTTGGCCAGGTCGTCGTCGCCGCCCTTGCGCACCACCACCGCGCGCAGGCTCAGCCCGTTGCCCGACCCGGCCTTCTCGATCAGCAGCCGGGTGACCAGCCGCCCGATCCGCCCGAACCCGTAGAGCACCACATCACGCGGTCCCTGCGACACGGCCTTGTTGCCGTCGCTCACCTCGGCCAGCACCGAGGTGGTGAACTCCTCGACCGACAGGCCCCGCTCGTCGGCGTGAAACGCCATCACCAGCTGGCCCAGGTCGATCTTGCACGGCCCCAGATCCAGCCGGCTGATCACCTCGAGGAACGGCAGGGTCTCGTCCACCGACAGCTCTTCGCCGCCGATCTGGCGCGCGAACCGATGCGTCCGCAGGATGCTGATCACCGACTTGTTCACCAGCGACCGGCTGTGCAGCAGAATCGTCACACCCTTGCTGCGGTACAACGTCCCGATGATGGGAATCATCGCCTCCGCCGCAGCTTCCTGAGCGTTCCAGCGATCAAGTTGTTCGGTAGTCAACACACGTCCTCTGGGTTCATCGATACTTCCGCTGCATCGATGCTAGTGAGCGCGGAATTTTCACCGTGGGCCACTCCCCACCGGTGAGATCGTGCGCACTGTGCCGAGAGGAATGCCCGCGATCGGGCGACTGTGACCCGCGGCACCGAACACGGCTCAGAACTTGCCGGTGTGGTGCTCGACGCGGTGGCCGAGCCGGGCGGTGAACTCGGCGATGAATTCGTCGGTCAGCGGTGGCCAGCCCCAGAAGTCGAAGGCAAGGGCGCCGAGGGCGAAGCCCCACGGCCATTGCCAGTCGGTGATCGCGCCGGCCGTACCGCACGCGGTGCAGGCCACCGCACCGGTGCCCGTCTGCTCCCACCCTTCGATCGCGTCCGAAAACGGTTGCCACACTGCGGGATCAGGTTCCCAGGCCCGCGGATAGTCGATGATCACCGTGCTTGCCCGGCAGCTCGGGCACGTCGCGTCGGCCGGGGCGATCTCACCCTGGCCGCCGTAGTGGGCGTGGCGGCCGACGATGACCCCGACCGGGGCGGGAATCCACTCGGCGCCCCAATCCTGGGCGATCTCCGCCCACGCGGGCCCTGCCACATACCCTTCGTCCACGTGGAGGCTGTACATCGCGTCCGCCGAGGTCTCCCGCAGCAGCCACCCCCGCGACACCATCCAGTCGATCGTCGCCTCGGCCGACGCCTCGGCATCCGCCGCGGCCACATCGAGATCGACGATCCGTTCGAAGTTGTCACCCACCCTTCGCATCCTGCCACCGCGGTCCGACAGAGTGTGGCGCACGTCAGCACCGCGGGTCGATGCTGTGGTCAGGTCACGGCAGCCCAGCGGATCGACGCGGGTTCCACCCTCGCGCACAACGGGTTTCCGGTCGCGTCCGTGAGGCCGAGACGAGCCTCGAGCACGCCCGATTCGGTCGCGGCCGCCAGCGTCTCTGCGGGAACGTCGGCGAGCATCAGCTTGGCGCGCCGGAACATCGTGAGCGTTGCGGTGTCATCGTCGCTGACCCAGCTGAGGTAGAGGAACCGCTCCCCCGGTCGGCCCTGGACGTAGGGCCCTCGGACGTCGGTCTCGTGGACGGTGCACTCGACCGTCCACGTGACGGTTTCCGAGTCACCACGCTGTAGGTCGAGCAGCTCCTGTGGCCGGTTCCTGCGCTGCACGCCGACATGAATGTTCGAGTACGCCGTCTCGATCCCGGGCGGTCGACAGGACGACCCCGGCAGCTGTGTCCCCACGATTCGGATACGCATTCCGCGATTCTCCCGCACGCCTGCGCCGATTTCCGCGCAATGTTCGACGACGCAGCGGAGTCCGCCGATTTCACCGCGGAGCTCAGTCCACGGCCTCCGCTTCGGTCGAAGCAGGCTGTGCCGCTTCGGCTTTCGCGAGCGATCCCGGCCACCACACCTTGTCGCCCAGCAGCGCGAACAGCGCGGGGACAACCAGCGTGCGCACCACGAACGTATCCAGCAGGATGCCGATCCCGACCACGATGCCCAACTGGGTCAGGGTGATCAACGGCAGCACACCGAGCACACAGAACACCGCGGCCAGCACCACACCGGCGCTGGTGATCACGGCTCCGGTCGAGGCGACCGCGCGCACCATGCCCTGGGTGGTGCCGTGCGCGCCCGCTTCCTCGCGGGCCCTGGTGACCAGGAAGATCGTGTAGTCCACCCCCAGCGCGACCAGGAACAGGAAGCCGAACAGCGGCACATTCGTGTCCAGGGCGGGGAAGCCGAAGATCGTGCCGCTGATCCAGCTGCCCGCACCGAGCGCCGCGAGCGCGCTGAGCACCGTGACGCCGACGAGCAGCACGGCGGCGGGCACCGCGCGCAGCAGTGCCAGCAACACCAGCAGCACAACGGCGAGGATCAGCGGAATGACCAGCGCCTGGTCACGGCGGGCGGCGTCGCGGATGTCGAGCGCTTCGGCGTCCGTACCGCCGACGAGGGCCTCGGCGCCGGGGACGGTGCCGACCGCTGTCCTGATCGCCTCGATGGTGGTGAACGCCTCCACCGAGCCGGGCGGCGCCTCCAGAACGACCGACCACCGTGTCGCACCGTCGGCGGAGGTACCGGTAGCGGTGGCGCGCGAAATCCCCTGTACGCCGTCGAGGGCCGACTGGATCCGGGTGGTGGTTTCGCTGCGCGCGATCACCACGGCGGGATCCGACGAGCCGGACGGGAAGTGGTCGGCCATCGTGTCGAGCCCGTCGACGGACTCGGCCTCGACGCGGAACTGCTCGGTCTGCGAGAGCCCGATATCGGTGGTCGCGAGCCCGGTCGCGAAGACGATCAGCACCGCCGAAGCCGCGCCGGCCACGACGGCAGGGCGGCGCACCACCCGCTTCGCGACGACTGCCCAGACGCCCTGCTCGGCCGCGTCGCGACCGTCCGCCTTCGGCACGAACGGCCAGAAGACCCGCCGACCGCACAGTGCCAGCGCCGGCGGCAACGCGGCGAGCACGAAGATCAGCGCCACCACGAGTCCGGCGGCGGCGAACGCGCCGAGGCTGCGGGTGTTGGGGAGCAGCGCCAGCAACAGCGTCAGCAGAGCCAGCACAACGGTGACGTTGCTGGCCACGATGGCGGGCGCGGCATGGCGCACCGCGGCGCGCAACGCCACTCGATGATCGGTGTGGCGATGCAGTTCGTCGCGATACCGCGATACCAACAGCAGCGCGTAGTTCGTTCCCGCCCCGAAGACCAGCACGCTGGTGATGCCCGATGTCGAACCGTCGAAGGCGAGTCCGGTGAGCTCGGCCAGGAGCGTGCCGACACTGGTGGCGACGCGGTCGGCGAGCCCGACCACCGTCAACGGCACCAGCCACAACACCGGCGAGCGATAGGTGACGATGAGCAGGGCCATCACCACGATCGCGGTGACGATGAGCAGCAGCGAGTTCGCACCGGAGAAGGAGTCGGCGATATCGGCGCCGAAGGCCGGTCCGCCGGTGATCTGCACGCGCAGCGCATCGGGTAGATCGGTGCTGACGGCGGCGCGTAGTTCGTCGACCCGATCGGTGAGCGCGAAGCCGTTGAGCTGTGCGGACACCGGAATCTGGGCGAGCGCGGCCCGCCCGTCGGGAGCGAGCATCACCCGCGGATCGTCGGTGGGCGAACCACCCGCGCGGGTGAGCGCCGCGTCCACTGCCGTGAGATCGGCCGGTGTCAGCGGACCGCCGTCGTCGCGGGTCGCCACCATGATCGCGGCGGCGGTTCCGGCATCGGGAAACCGTGCCGCGGCCTCGGCGGCCAGGGCGGATTCCGCCGATCGCGGCAACGACACCGGGGCCTGGCCCGCGCTGTCGTTGCTCCCCGCCAGCGCCATCACCGCCATGGCGGCCGCGACGACAGCGAGCAGTACCGCCCACGATCGCCGACCGGTGACCAGCCCGGCGAACCGGTCCCAACCGTTTCCGTCACTCACTCGCATCACGCCGAAACTATTTCAGAAACTTAACTAATTGGCAATGCCGCCGGCTCCGACGGCTAAGCTGCCTGTCGGACAGAGAGGAGGCCGCGCGTGGATGACGACACCGCCGACACGAACCCGGCCGCCGACCGGACAGCGCTCGAGACCGGCATCGCCCGGGATCTGCGTGCGCTGACCGCGATCTCCGAACAGATCGGTCATGTCTTCGCGCGATCGAACGACCTGCGCCCGAACGATTTTCGCGCCCTGATGCACGTCGCCACGGCCGACGCCGAGGGCTCACCGGTGAGCGCGGGCCAGTTGAGCAAGCTGATGGGCGTCTCCGCGCCCGCCGTCACCTACCTGGTCGAGCGCATGATCGAATCCGGGCACCTCGACCGCGTGCCCGATCCGGCGGACCGACGGCGGGTCAACCTGACCTATACCGACCACGGCATGTCGGTCGCCGCCGGATTCTTCGGACCACTCGGTTCCCGCACCCGCGAGGCGCTGTCCGCCCTGCCCGACAGCGACCTGACGGCCGCCCACCGCGTGCTCGTGAGCGTCACGGCCGCACTGCGCGAGTTCTACGCCGAGCTGCCGGAGCCAGGGCGAACCGCCGAATAAAAGTGTCCGGAACCGGCATACGCGACCGCTCGGCTCGACACGGCGCCGACGTCTACCGGGCCCGCTCGATCTGCGATCGGACACGCGTGTCGCCCTCTCCGCCGGTAGCCCTCAGGGAATAGCCTGGGCTGGTCAGCAGCATTTCCGACCTTTGTTGCCGCCGAATCGGTGTCCACGGTCGGCCGAATTCTTCTCCGCCTCGAACACCACAAGCGAGGGAGTTGGCTGTGTCGGATTTCATTCTCACCGCGGGCACCGTGATCACCATGGACGAGAACCGCCCCCGCGCTGACGCCGTCGCGGTCTCGGGTTCACGCATCGTCGCGGTCGGGTCGCTGGCCGAGTGCGTGTCCGCAGTGGCCCCGGACGCCGAGGTCATCGATACCGGCGCGCGAGCGTTGCTGCCGGGGTTCGTCGAACCGCACGGGCATCCGTTCCTGGGCGGGGTCCTCACCCAACCACCCATCGCGCAGATCACCCCGTGGGTAGCGCCGACCTGGGACGATGTGGTGGCCGTGTTCACAGCGGCCATCGCCGCGACCGACCCGTCGACGCCGTTGGTGTTCAACGGGTTCGACGCACTGCTCCAGGAACACGCGGCACCGACAGCATCGGACCTGGACGCGATCTTCGGTGATCGGGTGGCCGTGGTCCTGGACAACTCCGCGCACGGCATCTACTTCGACACCGCGCTCATCGAGCGCTACGGCTGGTCCGACAACCCGCCACCGGACCCCGACGGCGGTCACTACGGCCGCAATCCGGACGGCTCGCTCGACGGTCAGGGCTTCGAAGTGCCGGTGCTCACCGCGGTCATGACGCCGTTGATCGCCGAGATGCCCAGCCCGCTGCTCAGCGGCGCCGGGTTCTTCGCGGCGATGTCGCGCGCCGGGTACACCACGACCTCGGACATGGCCTACGACCCGCAGACCGCACACGACTACGAAACACTGGCCGCCACCACATCGTGCCCGCTGCGGGTCAACCTGTGGGAGATGTCGACCACCGACACCTACACCGAGCCCGAGACCTTCGCCGCCGGCGACGAGATGCTGCGCAAGGCCGGCGTCAAACTCTGGACCGACGGTGCGGTCTGGGTGGGCAGTGCGGCGACGTCGTTTCCCTACCTCGATACCGAGGCGACTCGGCGCGCCGGTATCGACCCGGCGACCGCGGGCGGCACCGGTTCGCTCAACTACACCCGATCGCAGCTGGACGAGATTCTGGACGAGGCCGCGCCCGCGGGCTGGCAGATGTCGTTCCATTCCAACGGCGATCTGGCCGTCGAGCTGGCCCTGGACGCTTACGAGGCGGCGTTGCAGCGCCACGGCCTGACCGGCACCGATCACCGGTGGCGGATCGAGCACCTGGGCGGAGCGAGCCGCGCGCAGATGGACCGAGCGGCCCGGCTGGGCGTGCACGTGTCGCTGTCACCGTTCCAGTACTACTTCTGGGGCGATCTGCTCGACGGCGCGATCTTCGACCACGAACACGGCAGCCGGTGGCAGCCCACCGCCGACGCGCTGGCCTCGGGGGCGTGCGTGTCCCTGCACAACGACGGGCCGGTCTCGCCACCGTCGCCGCTGGTCAACATCCAGACCGTCGCCTCCCGACGCACCCGCGCCGGCACCGTACACGGCGCCGATCAGGCGATTCCGCTCGAGGACGCGATCCGCGCGCAGACGATCAACGCCGCCCGCACCCTGCGCCGCGATCACCTGATCGGGTCCATCACGGTCGGCAAGCTGGCCGACTTCGTCGAGTTGTCCGGTGACCCCTACGAGGTCGACCCGGCCACGTTGGGCGAGACCGTCCGGGTCAACGGCACGTGGGTGGGTGGGCGCCGGGTCGACCTCGACGCGTTCCTGGCCGCAGTGCCGAACAGCGACACGACCCCGCGCCCGAGCGCGCGCCTCGGACCGTGCTGCTGAGCCTGCGCCGACCCTGGACCGAGGGAAATCCCTGAGCTGAAGCTCCGGGTCGGGACCTGATGTGCCCGACCCGTCCCGACGGGAGCATCGAAGAATGGAAACCGTTGGCAATCAGGATATTTCAGGAACCGTTCGACGGCGTCTCGGTGTCGCGGCGCTGGCATCGGCTGTCACGGTAGCGGGCTTGCTCGGGCTCTCGACGGCAACCGCGTCCGCGGACACCGCCGTCAGCTGTTCGTGGGCGGGCACCCCGTACACACAGGGAGCCACCGTCGTCGCCGGTGGCTGGACCTTCACCTGCGGCCGATCGCAGGCCGGGGACGCACGCTGGGATCGCGGAGCATCGACGCATCGGACGAGCACGGTCGCCAATCCGGGCGCCGCCGCCGAGCCCACCGGCCGCTTCAGCGCGGGGGCGGTCCAGCCGGGCACCGGATACAACGACTATTGCGTGGGTGAGCAGCTCGTCAGCGGTCGGGAAGCCGTCTACGAAGCCGTGCCGGACGGGCGCGGCCTGCGCTGGCGGCAGGCGGGTCCGATCACACAGTGGCGTTTCGATCAGGGCGACGGCACTGCCCCGGCGGGCCGGTCGGCGAGCGAGTGCCGGGTGGATCCTCAGTTCTGAGCAGCATCGACAGCGATGGGGTGATCCGGCGTCGGCGCGGACACGCTTCGACAACGCCGAGGACACGACCCTGGTTCTCCGGGCGAAGGGGAGAAATGATCGAACTTGACCGGCACTCCCCGGCCATCGGCACAACGTGGAGGTTCGAGCGATGTGGAACGCGATTGTTCAGATCTGTGGATTCTTGATCATCGGCGCCGTGGTCGGCGTGCTCGCCAGGGTGCTCAAGCCGGGTAAGGAGAACATGAGCATGGGCATGACCCTGGTGCTCGGCATGGTGGCGGCGCTGATCGCGGGCGTGATCGCCAGCCTCATCGGCGTCGGCTCCATCACCGAGCTCAACTTCTGGGGCTTCGTCCTCGCGGTCATCGCGGCGGTGGTGCTGCTGTTCGCGGCCGAGTCGATGGGCGCCCGCAAACACCCGCCGGTGGCCTGAGCCGAACGCGTCGGCGCTCGCCCGTCGCCGTGACCTGGCGACGAGGTGTAGCGCCCCCTGTGCGGCGCCGCTCCTCGGCGGGCCTCGGCCGGTAGCGCCGAGGCCCGCCGCAGCGCGGTCAGGTGATCTGCTCCGCGACCTCTCGATCGGCGTCGCGTGCTCCGGTGATCGCGGCCACCTTCGCGAACGACTCGGCTGGATCGCTGCCGACGATCTCGTGTTCGAACTCGCTGACGGTTCCAGGCCAGGCATTGGTGACCGTGCCGTCCGCGCGTTTCCACCATGCCGTCGCCGCACCGTCGCACCAGATGGTCCGGGCGAGAGCATGATCCAGACGGTCGAGGTAGCGCGCCATCGCCCGCTCGGTCACCTCCACCGGCGCACCCCAGTCCGCGCTGAGGGCCAGACAGCGCGTGATGTACCGGGCCTGGTGTTGCTTGACCGCGGGGTTGCTGTTCGACGGAGTGAACGAGTGCGGCCCCGCGATCATGTAGAGATTCGGAAAGCCGGGCACCGCGAGGCCGTAGAAGGCGGCCGGTCGACCTCGGCGCCGCCACCGGTCGTGCAGATCCACTCCCCCACGGCCACGGATCCGCACCCCGGCGAGGAACTCCGGCGCACGGAACCCGGTGGCCCACACGATGACGTCGGCGCGGCGCTCGGTGCCCTCGACAGTGCGGATCCCGTCCGGGCCGAGCCGGTCGATGCGGTCGGTGACCAGTTCGACGTGTGGCCGGGTCAGCGCCGGATAATATCCGCTGTCGAGCAGGATCCGTTTCTCCCCGATCCGGTAGTTCGGTGTGAGCTTCGCGCGCAGTTCACGATCGCGCACCTGCCACCGAAGGTGGGCGCGCGCAACGAGTTCGGCCGGTCCCGCCGACCACCCCGCGCGCATGATCGGCGCGAGAACCAGATCAGCCGCGTGGTAGATCCCGGCCCGATACAGGTCGTGCAGACCGGGCACACGCGTCAGCGCCCACCGTGACAGCGGACCGAACGACGCGGCGGGCTTGGGCAGCACCCAGGACGGGGAACGCTGATACACGGTGACACCGGCCGCGACTCGGGCCAGCTCGGGAATCATCTGCGCCGCCGAGGAACCGGTACCGACGACGGCGATCTGCCCGCTCAGGTCCGCGGTGTGATCCCATCGTGCGGAGTGGAACGCACGGCCACCGAAGGTCCGCGCTCCCCGCAACCGAGGAATCGCGGGTCGATGCAGTTGGCCGAGCGCCCACACGACCGCGTCGGTGCGGATCCGCTCCCCGGTGGTCGTGGTCAGGGTCCAGGTGCGGTCGGTGTCGCTGTAGTCGGCGGCCATCACGGCGGTATCGCAGCGCAGATGCGCACGCAGACCGTTGCGGTCGGTGACCTCCCGCATGTAGGTCAGGATCGCCTGCTGATCCGGATAACGCACGCGCACGTCTCGATAAGGGTCGAAGGCGAAGCAGTACAGGTGCGCGGGCACATCGCAGGAACAGCCCGGATAGGTGTTCTCCCGCCACACCCCGCCGACCTCCGGTCCTTCTTCGAGGATCAGGAAGTCGCGCACCCCGGCCTGTCTCAGCTGCGCGGCCATGGTGAGCCCACCGAAGCCCGCCCCGACGACAACTACTTCGTGGGTGATCGTGGGCCCGGTCATCGGCGGAGGCCATAGGGGCGCGCGAGAATGACGAGTACATCTACTGTGGTCATCGCAGAGTTCTCCAAGTGTCTGCATCTGCTCTGCGGGCGGTGGCGACCGCCGTGCAGAGCTGTTTTCGGGTGTCTCCCCGTGCTCGCGGGGAGGCACCCGATCCGGTATCCGAGGGAGAATGCGCGCTGAACGCGGCGACACGACCCCGGTTGAATTCGCGAGCGGAGCGGTCGACAACGACCCCTTCCGCCTTCACCACCGCGGCGGTCCACGGCCCAGTCCCGGGTGCGCCGAAGACGACGCTGTTGCCCACGGAATCACCACCCGGACAATCGAATTGGGCCAGGTCATACCGTGAACTCCTCCAATGCTCGGGAACGGCCGCGCATGATTCGCTTGCTTCCGGACTCGGGAGTTCACTCCGACCGGCGCGCACGCGACTTGTCCCCGCCCCACCAGCAACGGCAATCATCCGGCAATCGAGCCGTTCGGCAGGCGGTCTCGGTCGAGCCGGGGTGTCGTCGCGCTTCGGGCCTGCATGCGCCACCGATCCGGCGGCCCACCGCTATTACGAGTGGCCACCACGTCAGTCAGCCGGGGTTCGCGGAAGGCCGCGAGCGCGGATTGCGAACCTGAAACATCGCCGCATCAAGCGGCGAGTCTCCGGTAAACTCGCTGCGGGTCGAGCTAGACGGATCGTGGGCGATCGAACTCCGATCGCGAGCACCACCCTTCAGTCGGCGCTGCGCAGAGGCGTGCCGCGCAATCCGCCGTCCCTACCGAAGTACGCGATTGCCTGTCATTGCGACCCGTCGGAGTCTCGGAGATCCGCGATGGCGGAATATCGCCGCAGCAAGGGGCTTGCCATGACCGAGCGCAATCCTTCCGCAAATCGTCCCGTTCCCGAAGAAGAGCCTTTCGCGCGGCAAGCCGCCGCCGAGGGGATCTCCGTGCTGGCGGCGATCATGCTGTTCATCGCCGCGGCGGCCTCCATCCTCGAGGGCATCTCCGCGATCGCCGAGGACGAGTTCTATGTCGCCGGCTTCAGCTACGTCTACGAATTCGACGCGACCACCTGGGGCTGGGTTCATGTCGTCCTCGGCGTGATCGCCATCGTCTGCTCGATCGGTCTGATGTCGGGCACCGCGTGGGCGCGATACGCGGCGGTGGGCATCGCGGCACTGGTGATCATCGCGAACTTCTTGTCCCTGCCCTACTATCCCGCGTGGTCCATCGTGATCATCGCGATCAGTGTGGTGGTCATCTGGGCCGTCACCGCCTGGCAGCCCGCTCGCCACGACCGGGCATGATGCCGAAAACCGCACAACGCGAAAGCCGCAGGCCAAGGCTCGACCGTCACACCGCGCGGCCCCCGGCAGCTAATCTGAAATGAAACTGTGTCTGAAAACCTCGGCGAAACCGACGGCGAGTGGCGAGAATTGGCCCCGACGGACGGTTCGGCGCAACTCTGCACCTGTCGTACGTCACGAATTCCCTTCGGCAACAGAGGAATTGGACGATGGACAGGTTGTCGAGATCCGCCGCGGCGATGCTGGTTGCCGCCGTCGTCGCGGTCGGGACCGCGGCGGTCGGCGTCGCGCGGGCGGAGACACCCAGCACGCAGCCCTGCACCCCGTACACGGCAATCTTCGCGCCGGGGACCTGGGAGACCACGCCGGGCGCCGATCCCGGGGTGCCCGTCGGGATGCTCCAGCCCGTCGGCGATGGCCTGCAACGGCAGTTCGGCCGGGACATCACCGTGCGCTATGTGCCCTATGCCGCCAGCGCTTTCGACCTTGGTCTGAGCTACGCGGAGTCCCTGGGCACGCTGGAGTCCCGCTTGCACCAGATGATGCGCGGCCTGTGCCGCTCGACGCGGGTCATCCTCGCCGGCTACAGCCAGGGCGCGGACGGCATCGGCGATCTCGCCACCGAGATCGGCAATGGCGACGGCCCCATCGATGCCGATCGAGTGGTCGGTGTCGGACTACTGGCCGATCCACACCGCGACCCGAAGACCACACTCTCCCTGGGCAATCCGCAGCCCGGCCTCGGCATAGCCGGAACGCGAAGCCGGGATTTCGGTGCGTTGACAGACCGGGTTCGCACCCTGTGCACCGACGGCGACCTGTACTGCTCCCTCGATGCCACCACCTCCCCGTTCCTCGCTGTATTGGGCCGGGTCCTGAGCGGTGATCCCGAACCGATCGCGAATGTCATCCCCGCCACGGTCGATCCCCGCAGCCTGATCGCTCAGGCTGTCACCATGGGCGCCGGCTGGACCGCCACCGCGGCGAACCTGCCTACCATTCTCGACAACCTCACCCACCTCTCGGAATTCATCGCGGCGGGTGACATTCGCGGTGCGCACCGGACCGCGAATGCCCTGAACGTTGCCCTGTCCCCGTTGGTCGAGGCCGCCGCGGGTGTGGACCGAGTCCTGGTCGCCCAGGTCATCCGCGCGGCCGCCGCCGTCGACCCCGCTGGTTGGACCGCAGCCGTCAGCGTCATCGCCGACGCCCTCGTGCCCATCGATTTTCTGAGCATCGCCGACAGGGTGGGCCGAATTCAGGAAATCCTGTGGCGTGCGGTCGAATCCCTCGATCGCAACGACCCCCTCGCCGCCGCCACCGACCTGGCGACCTTGGCCGCCACCGGCGCCGACCTCACGGGTTCCGTGCTCGGCCCTGTCGCCGCCGGGCTCCGAGCAGACCTCCGCGCGACCACCCGAACCCTGCTCAGCATCGCCGACCCCGCCACCATCGACGAACTCGTCCAACTGGCCCGCCAAGGCGTGGACATGGCCAACTTCTACGCCTCCGAGGCTCACGTCGACTACGGCGACGACGTCCTGATCCTCCTGAACTACCTGAGCTCCCAGGTCGTTTCGTAGCCTCGCTGGTGTGTCGGCTCGACCTGCATCGAGCCGACACACCAGCATTCAGATCAGCACGTCACGGCATCGCCGACCGAGTTGTCGAGACGCACCCCCAGAACCCTCGACAACTCGCCGACATTGTCGGCACTGGGTGTCACCACATCGCGCTCCCACCGGCTGATCTGGTTTCCGTCCGCGATTCCGATCCAGTCGGCCAACTCCGCCTGGGTGAACCCGGAGGCCATCCTTGCCGCCCGAATCGCTTTGCCGATCGTGGACATGGTCTCCCCTTTCTCTCGATGCCCTCCGCGCGGACCGCATCGGCGCGGGTGCCCGTCGGCGAACCCTCGTACTCCTGATGCGGTCTCGCGCAGCCACATTCGAAAGGTATCGGCGAATCGGCCTGCGAAGGAGGCTGTGACTGCACGGCAACTGACTGTGCACGCACAAACGTGCGTGCATCCGGGCGCGGAACTCCGGCTACTTCGGTGGGTTGCCCACATCGGTGGCGCTGCGGCGCCAGTCACGCGGCGTCATCCCGAATGCCTCGCGGAATCGCCGGGCGAAGTGGGCGGCGTCGCGGAAACCCACGGCGCCGGCCACAGACGCGATGGACCGGTGCGCATAGCCTCTGTCGATCAGCATGTCGCGGCCCCGGACCAGGCGTTGTTCGATGATCCACTGCTCGAGGCTGATACCCGACTGTGCACAGACTTTGTACAGGTGGCGCACAGAGATGTTGTTGCCGGCGGCGATATCGGGGATCTTCAAGTCCGAATCCGACAGGTGGGTCCGCACATACCCGAGGATCTGCTCGATCAGCAGCTGCTCCGGGATGGCGGCGCCGTCACCCGGCCCCCGGCCGGCCGCCGAGATCAGTAGCGCCCGAACCATTTCCAGACACGACTCACCCACGGAAGCAGCGGCCGGATCCGTTTCGAGCTGGTCGGCGATCCCGACCAGATGCTGGATCTGCGCCGTGACCATCGGGTACAGCGGCGACGCCGCCAGTCGCCCGTGCGCCGCGACGACCGTTTCCGCGGAAATGCCGAGGCGCTCCCTGGACAGCTGCAGGCACAGCGTTCCGCCGAGACCGTGCCAGCCGGAGGCGAACGTCGTGGCCAGGTCGATCACTTCGCAGGCGCCGGGCTCGATCAGCGTTTGCGCACCGAACTGTTCGTGCCTGCGAACCTGTCCGTTCTGCACGGTCACCGTCAGGGTGTCGCTGGGCGTGGTTCGCTCATGCCGACTGGTTCGGCAGACCTGATGACCGGATACCTCCGAGCGAGTGAGCGCGATCGGACCCAGCATCCAGGCCTGGTGCCGGCTGACCACTTCGGCCGGCGAATCCCACATCTGCAGGGTGGCCCCGATATCGGCTTCCTGCAGGATTGCGGTGACCGCCTCCCGCCGGTCCGCCGGCGTGAAGTAGTCGGAGTCGATCAGCACTGCCATTTGTGATCTCTACTTCGGATTCTCGTCGGCGGTGGTGTCCCTCCCATCGCCGACCGCTGCGCGTATTCGGGTGGTGGCGATTCGGGGGCCTGTAGTCGGCGATGCTATCGCGCCGTGGCGCGCCCGGAGCCCGATTCGGCAGGGTTGCCGCACCGACTTCACCGGCCCACGGTGGCGTGTTCCCTTGCCGTGGTTGGCCGTAACGCCAGGATTCGACGTTCGGCAGGTGTCGCCGTCGCAGCCCATTCCGGCCGTATAGCCGCATAGATGCACACGTCGCGCCACCGACCCTGGGTTCGGTACAGCTGGCGCAGCCGCGCCTCCGGCGTCAAGCCCACTCCCGACATCACCGTGTCCATCACCGGATGATCGTGGCGGTGCCCGGCCCATACTCGGTGAATCCCGAGCGGCCCGAAGGCGAATGCCGCCAACAGCCGCCCCGCCTCGATACCGCCCGCGCGCAGCGCCCCCTCCGGAACCACGACCAGACCGCCGATCATCGCGTTGCTGCCGAAATCCTCCACCAGCAGGCCGATGGTGCCGACCATGGTGTCCTCACCCGGCGCCGTGATCGCCAAGGTGTACTTGCGCCGCGGAGTCTCGCCTCGGGAACGCAGGGCGGCGTCGAACGACGTCGCGGCCGCCCGCACGCCCATGCTGTCGGTGCCCATATATCGGGTCAGGTGCGGGTCGGTGAAGATCCGCTGATAGACGCCCAGATCACCGGCACGGAGATCACGCAACCGCAGCCGCGGACCGACCAGTTCCACATTGCGCAGATCGATCGTCAACGGACTTCCTCCATCACCCGCACGAATGCCGGAGCGATCTGTGGGCCTACCGCGGGGATCAGCTCGTCGAGGTCGATATAGGTTCGCCCCGACGGGATCAGCTCGCCGAGCAGGATCCGGCGAGCCGTGTCCGCCACCAAGGCGCCGCCGAGCATCACCCCGGAGGCGAGCTGCGGCCAGCTGCACAGGCTTCGGCCGATCTCACCGACAGCGTCGCGCATCGCCGGACTCAGCCGCGGCTCATCGACCACTGCCAGCAGAAATGCCAGCAGCTCGCCCCGGTTCATCCCCGCGACATCGGACGAGGTCGACCCACCGATGCGGCCGTGGAACAGCGGGCGATGGGGTTCGCGATCGAAACGCTCCACATCCAGCAAGCCGCGATCGTTGGTGTCCATCAGTACCGGGATCTCTCGGCGCCGCGCGTACTCACGGGCAGCGACTTTCGCCCATCCCGTGTCGCATTCCTCCACCAGCAGATCCAGCGGACGGGTGCCCTCCACTCCGTCGAAGAACGGCCCGATCGATTCCTCGGTCAACCCGTCGGTGAACACCTCGATATCGAGATAGGGGTCGATCTCGAACATCTGACGCGCCGCCAGCACGGCCTTGGAGACCCCGAGATCGCCCACCCCGGCCCGCAGCCGGTTCAGATTCGACAGCCCGACGGTGTCGAAGTCGGCCAATCGGAACGATCCGCCGACCCCTTCCATCGCCAGCGTCACAGCCGCGCTGTTGCCCACCGACAGCCCGATCACACCGATCCGGCGCTCACGCAGGACTCGCTGCTGCACTCGGTCGATCTTGTTGCGATTCCGATCTGTCCGCACCCTCTGGAAAACCTTGCGCGGCAGCACATGTACCAACCTGCCGTTCCACGGATAGAACACCCACGTCCCCCACTGCCACAACGGAGTCCCGTCACAGATCCGACGACGGGATGCCACCAGTGAGCCGGTCGACTGCGCGACCGCAGGGTCCTCGCAGCGGATCAGTTCGTCGAGCTGATCTTCGATCGTGTCGTGCACCGCACTGACCGAACCCGACGCTGTCAGCGCTTCGAGATCACGCAGCCCTTCCGGGCTCGATGCATCGAGCAGCTCGGGACGGAAATGCGACGTCGCGGCGCCGGGCGTGAGTGCCGCCGGACGCGGAACCGAGCGATGCCAAACCATGTGTGCACAAACCTCCGACCCTCATGAGGCGAACGGCCACCCGCTCGCCCCTGTCGACCAAGACGCGCAAAGGATACACACAGCACACCTTCAGCAAACCGACCTTCGGTCCACCGGCATGGCGCGACAATACCTCCGGCAAACTGGGACTATGACCAATTGAGTCGGCACGAAAGGCGACCCGTTCCACCGCTCTTTCTCACTATCGCAATAATCCCGCAAGCATCGATTCCAGGGTCTCGGGTGCCGACGACCGCTCACTGGCGCCCGGTTCACCAGAGCGGACACAGTTCGCACCGGCCGGCCACCCCGGGGACGGACTTCCACCGGCGTGGCACAGAACAGTCCGGCTACACCGGCGGCGCAGTGGACCCGAGGCACACCATTTGCTCGAATCGGAGCGATACCCTTGAGCAAGGGAGTCTTGATGGAAGGAGCTGACGTGGGGCAACTGGGCCGCATCGCGTATAGCCGCTCTGTGATCGCCCGAGGCTGAGCTCGAGCTGCCGATGTCCGAGCCGATCGACCTGGTCGATGCAGCCGAACGAACCCGCACCGCGCTCGCCAGTGCCGTGGCGGAACTCTCGCAGGCTTGGGCGTCCGGTTCTCCACCCGACCTCTCGGCGTTCCTCCCCGGAGAACCCGCGGCGCGGCACACCGTTCTGGTCGAACTGATCAAGATCGACCTCGAATACCGCTGGCTTCGGTATCACTTTCCCAAACGACTGATCGAATACCGCGCGGAATTCGCCGAGCTGCGGGATGGTCCGCTGCCCGCCGAGCTCGTCTATGAGGAATTCCATGCCGTGCGCCGCGGATCGGAGGCGACCGATGCGGCTCCCACCGCGGATGCGGTAACCGCGGGGGCGACCAGCCCCGACCTCGTGAGCGACTACCACAGCACGATCATCGCGCGTCCCGGCGCGCAGGTTCTGCTCGACGCCGTCGATGTCGGCGACCACGTCGACGACTTCGACCTCCTGATGAGGATCGGCGCCGGCGCCTTCGCCCAGGTCTATCTCGCTCGGCAACAATCGATGCAGCGACTCGTCGCGGTCAAAATCTCCCACAACCACGGCATCGAACCGCAGACTCTCGCCCAGCTCGACCACGAATACATCGTGCGCATCTTCGACCAGCGGCTCATCGCCGATGGCCAGCTGAAGCTGCTCTACATGCAGTATCTACCGGGCGGGACGCTGCTCGACGTGCTGCGGTTGCGGCGCTCGACGCCGCCGGAACGCCACGGTGGGCAACTGCTGCTCGACGCCGTCGACGAGGTCCTCGCCGCGAAGGGTGAGGTCCGGCCGACCGAATCGGCGATCCGGACCAGGACCGCGGCACTGACCTGGCCGGAGACCGTCGCCTGGCTGGGTCGCCGACTCGCGGACGCGCTGCAGCACGCGTCCGAGCGAGGGGTGCTGCATCGAGATATCAAACCCGCGAATGTGCTGCTGAGCGCCGAGGGAGTGCCGAAGTTGGCCGACTTCAACGTCAGCTTCAGCCAACGGGTCAAGGGCACCAGCCCCCTGGCCTACTTCGGCGGATCCCTGGCGTACATGTCGCCCGAACAGCTCGAAGCCTGCCATCCGGACCTGCCCGCGACCGCTTTCGATCTCGATACTCGCAGCGACATCTTCGCGCTGGCCGTCATGCTGTGGGAATTGCTCACGGGGCGGCGGCCCTTTCCTGACGAGACGTCCGCGGGCGAGTCGGAGACGTCGCTGGCCCGCATGCTCGAATTGCGGCGCCGACCGGTAGAGGCGGCATTCCTGTCGGAGCTTCCGCCGGATTGCCCCATGGCGCTGCGCCGCGTGCTCCTGAAATGCCTGTCGCCCGACCGCGAGGACCGCTATTCGTCCGGTTCGGAAGTGGCCCAGCAGTTCGACCTGTGCCTCGAGAAGAGGGCCCGCGACCTCGTCGATCCGCCGCCGGACAGTTGGCGAACGCGACTGTCGCGATGGCCCACCCTCACCCTCTGGCTGTCATCGATGGTCGGTGTCGGCCTGGCTACGCTGTACCTGGCTGTGCACGCCCAGGAACTGATCAGAGAGCGCCTGCCCGATGCCGCGAACGCGCAGATCAACAGGGGCGTGATGGTGTGCATCCTCTGTGGCTTTCTGCTGGCTGTTGTCATCTACGCCTGCATTTCACGTGATCAGCTCGAGGTTCTTCGCGGCTTGCGCAAGGGCAGACGCTACGACGAGGCAAGGCTCGCGCGGGTGCGGTCGCGGACACTGCTGTGGGGCGACCTGTGTGCGCTCAACACCCTGCTGTCCGCGCTTCTCGCCACCGGGACGGCCGTGCTGCTGCTGCGCTGGTTCACCGATCTTCCGGTGCGGCTGCAGGTCCATGCGGCGATGACTGTTCTGGTGGCGGGCACCATCTCGGTCGCCTACACCTTCTTCCTTTCCACCTTCTATCTCGTCCGCTGCGTCTATCCCCGCTACCTGCGCCACGGGCGCACAACGGAGCGCGACTCCGCCGACTTGCGCTGGCTGCGCCGCAGGACCACGGTCTACCTCGCGGTGACGGCGTCGGTGCCGGTGGTCGGGGTGCTGGCCGGATTCAGCTTTCTCGAACCCGAGGAGCTGTGGCTCGTGCGCGATTCGGTACTGGGGCTGTGCGCGGCCGGCGGGCTCGCCTTCGTCGCCGTGTACTGGTTGTTCCGGAAGCTGGACGCGGACCTGCGCGCGCTCAGCCGGGTGGTCTAGCGATCAACCCATGGCGACCTGGATCCGTCTGCCACGCCTCCCGTGCCGCAGGCAGGGAACCAACATTTCTTCACGCACATTGCACAAAAATGGCTGGCCGCCATGAAACCCATGTCGGCCAGCCTTTATCTGTGGTCCCAGCTGGTTTCGAACCGGCAGACACCAGGTCGCCGAAACCTGCTCCCACCTCGAAAAATCGGCATCGACCAGGAACTTTGCCCTCCATCGCGATCACGCAGGTATACGCACCGATAGGCAACATTGGGCTGCACTATTGCACTGAGGTTCACACGAATATTGCACGTCGAACGGCGCCAACCGGACATACGTAGAGATCCCCACATCCAGAAGGGGACTGCTGCACGGATCGGTGACATCTGATCTGTGGTGCCTACAGGCACTGCTGGAAGGATGTACACCGTGCCCAAGCCCTACCCCAAAGAGTTCCGCGACGACGTCGTCCGCGTAGCTCGTAACCGAGAACCAGGCCACAAGCTCAAGCAGATCGCGGCCGATTTCGGGATCAGCGAGTCGTGCCTGGCTGGTTGGCTCAAGCAGGCCGACGTCGAAGACGGCATAAAAACCGGAACCACGAGCGAGCAGTCCGCCGACAACGCTGAACTGCGCAAACGCATCCGGTTACTCGAGCAGGAGAACGAAGTGTTGCGCAGGGCCGCAGCCTATTTGTCGCAGGCGAACCTGCCGGGAAAATGATCTACCCGCTCGTTCGTGAGCTGGCCGCCGACGGGATTCCTGTCGCGGTGATGTGCCGGGTCCTCGATATCGCGCGCCAACCGTACTAGCGGTGGCTCGCTGATCCGGTCACCGCTGCCGATCTCGAGCAGGCGTATCGGGCCAACGCCTTGTTCGATGCGCACCGTGACGACCCCGAATTCGGGTACCGATTCCTCGCCGACGAGGCCGCCGACGCGGGCCAGCTGATGGCGGCGCGGACCGCGTGGAGGATCTGCTCGACCAACAGATCGCGATCGGCATCGAAGGCGACGTGATCCGATTGCGCGGCCTCCCCGATGACCGAATCACTGACGTCGGCAACATCGGACAGTCCGCCGTGGCCGCGTTCGACCCGGCCGGCCAGCGGCTGGTGGTCGCCCAGGAGTCCGGGCCAATGCTCATCGTTGATGCGAGGACAGGAAAGGAATCTCGCAGACTGGAGGGGCAAATCGGAGTGGGCCGTGTCGAGTTCAACAACGACGGCACGCAGTTGGCTGCCGTCGGACAGGACGGGGCGACGTGGATTTGGGACACCGACGCTGGGGAACGCATCCAAGTCCTCCGTGGGCTCGACTCCACCGCCGTGCTCACATTCAGTCCCGATGGCGGCCAGATCATGGTCGGCGGCGGCCACAGCGTGCGAGTCTTCGATCCTGTCACCGGACAAGAACTCATGAAGTTCGAATCCAAGGGTGCCGCGTGCTGCGGCGTCTTGGGCGACCAGCTCATCACCGCAACGAGTTATTCTGCGGACGGAACCCGCATTCTGATATTCCACAGCGATGGGATTATCAAGGTGCACAACGCATTTAGATCTGACATCGCCGTCCTGTGCGCCAAGCTGACCACCAATATGAGCGTCGCCGACTGGACCACGAACATCTCTTCCCGCGTCGGATATCCACGGCAATGCGAAGGGCTACCGGAGCCAGCCGGCACTGGACAAATAGTTCCCGGCAGTTGACGGCCGCATTGGGTCCCGGACCCTGCCAAGCCGACGCTGGGTACAAGTCCACCGCGGAGCACGACCCGCACGAGGCGACGGCACTGGAATCGCTCATCAATCTGCGATCGCCACGCTACCCAAGCCCCACTGCTGACAGCTGGTCAGCGCCGTCAGCCGAGAGGTCGGCAAGCGCCCCTCCGCAAGGACATAGGATCAAGCAAATGCGTTCGCGAAGGCCGTGGCGTAGCGCTGGTTGTCGCTCGGCTTCATGTCGCCGGCGACCCTGAGCAGCACCGATCCGTGCAGATGGTGGTATTCCTTCCCGAAGATCCGACTGGCGTTGTGCACCTCAGCGATGTAGTCGGCCCGTCTCTGCGCCTGTTCCGCGTTCGGCCAGACTTCGATTGTGGCACCGCAGTCGACTCCGATTACCGCGCCGCATTGGACCGCGTTGTCGTAGACCACCGCCGCATCTATATAGCCTCGTGGCCTGCCGATCAGGTTGTTCGGGTCGTTGTCTTCGGTGATGGTTACGACCTGCGCGATTGAATCCACGGCGGTGCGGAGCTTTTCTGCGACGGCTGTGGCGGACAGGGACGGGCTGGGAACCGCCGTGGTCGTTGACTTCACCGATTGAGGCTGCTCAGCGGCTCGGCCTGATGTAGACGTCAACGACGCCGCGGACACGGCGTTGTGTTCGTCGTGTGTCGATGGAATGGAACGCCAGGCGAAGATGCAGGCGGCGCCAATGCTGACTGCCGCCGCGAGGGACGCGCCGATGAGTAAGCGCCGTCGTTTTGGCACTGCGTTGTGGGTGTCGTCGGGGTTCCGAGGACTTCTTCCTTTGGGGAGCGTTGCTTGAACCGTGCCGTCAGGTCGATAGCTGGCCAGTGCGGCTTTGGCCGCGCCTGCGAGTTCGCCAGCACTGCTGTACCGGTCAGCCGGGTCTTTCGCCATGCCACGTGTGACGACGTCGTCGAACACCGGCACGATGTCGACATCTGCGTTGCTCGGCCGTGGCGGAGGCGTCGTCAGATGTGCCGAGATTTGCTGTTCGAGGCTGTCGCCGGGGAATGGCTGTTGTCCCGTCAAGCATTCGAAGAGGACGCAGGCGAGTGCGTAGACATCGGTGCGGGCGTCTGCCGATCCGCTGGTGAACCGTTCAGGTGCCATATAGGCAAAAGTGCCTATCGTGGTTCCCGTGCTCGTCAACCCGGCTTCGCCAGCGGCGCGTGCGATACCGAAGTCGATCAAGTAGGCGAAGTCGTTGTCAGTCACGAGGATGTTGGACGGCTTGATGTCCCTGTGTACGAGTCCTGCCGAATGCGCGGCATCCAACGCTGATGCGATCTGGTCTACAAGCGCGACGACGCGAGCTGCGGGTTGCGGCCCGCTGTCGGCGATGATCCGTTTGAGGTCTGAGCCTTCGATGAGGCGCATGTCCAGGTAGAGGCGGCCGTCGATTTCGCCGAAGTCGTGGATCGGGACTACGTGAGGTTCGCGCAGGCTAGCGGTGATCCGGGCTTCGAGTCGGAACCGGTCCTGAAAGTCGCGGTGGGGCGCGGCCTCCGGCGGAAGGATCTTGATTGCGACGATGCGGTCGGTGAGGGTGTCGAAGGCCTTGAAAACCTGGCCCATCCCGCCCTCGCCGAGCTTCTCGAGCAGTCGGTACCTGCCGAACGGTTTCCCATCCATGTCACTCACCCTCGCTGGCTAACCGGCACAAACTCCGCGAAGCGTACCAGCGGCGAGTTCCCCTTCTTGTCGGCGAACCGGCGCCAGCAGCGAGCTGAATTACGTCGCTGGGGCGAACGCCGATGTTGTCGACGACAGTCGGTGGTTGAGGGTCGAGACTCGGCGGTGTTCGGGCTCGACTCTGGGCGGCCAGCGGTGGTAGCTCGCGGGCTGTCTGCGCTTCAAATCCGTTGGCCGAACGTGCCGTTGGTGATTTGCGAACACACCCGCAGGCCCGAGGGCTGGACCTATCGATTCCCCGGTGCCGCCACGCTATTAATGGAAGCCGAACAGGCGACCGTCGCGCACACCCGGGTCTCGGCGGCAACCCCAAGGCATGGACTAGGGAATCCCGAAGCGGGCCACTAGGACCGCCCGCCGCATCCGGACCGGGACCTTGCTGCGCCGGGCGATCTGGGCGAGCTTGCGGCCTTCCTCCGGGGTTACCGCTCTGACGAACACATCCGGCTTGCGAGCCACCGGCACCACCTCCGACAGGCAGCGTCACCGGTCACCGGCCGCGGACCAACCTGCCACCCCCGAGCGGTTACCGCATCAACCTTCCTGGACGCGGTACTAGCCGCAGGACAGGACTCGCGGTGACTACCGCGCATCAGACGCCCTTATCCGCGGGGTGGCCGACCTCGACGACGACGCGATGCGTCAGGTGCGCCGGGCCAGCATCCACCGCAGCTACCTGGCCGAGTCGATGCGGGATGGTCCCGTCAGCGGCGAAGCCCTCGATGTCCTCGCCAACCTTGGTTTGGTCGGGACGAGTACCGCGCTGTGACGTTCCACCTCACGTCGGCTACCTGCGATACTACAGCTTGCCGATAGGATGCCTCGGCATAGAGCGCCTCAGTTCAGGCGTTGGGTATGGCCGGATGGTCCGGCGTGAGCAGAGGGTGGAATTGAGCGCAGTCGAGCAGGTGTTTCTGGAGTGCGAGCGGGCCCGATCGGACGGTGATCTGATCCAGCGAGTGTCAGCCAGCGACAAGGAGTACCACTTCCAGAACTGGGTCCAGGCCCGGATCGAGTCTTGCGGCCTTGACTTCGACGAGCCAGGACGGAACACCTACCCGGACTTTCGATTCGTTAACCATCCCGAGGGATACGAGGTCAAGGGCTTGGAGTTTCCTGGGCGCGAGGCAGACTACGACTCCAACTCCCAGGTACCGACCGGCAATCACAACGGCCGTGAGGTCTTCTACATCTTCGGGCGCTATCCAAAGGCTGAGCGCAGCGTCAACGAGTACCCGGTCGTTGATCTCGTGGTCTGCCACGGCAGCTTCCTCAACGCCGACACCGAGTACATACATAAGAATAAGTCGTTTCGCGGCTTCGGCTCCTACGGCGACATCATGGTTCGTGACCGCAAAATGTACGTCGTGCCGACCCCGTTTGCGCTGGCCTCCGGGACGGCCGGGCTCGCCACGCTGATCGTCCCTGCCGACTACCAGGTGCAGTCTGACCAACTCGTACAGGTCGGCGAACTGGAACGCGTCGAGGTCGAGGACGTGCTCGTGTCCTACGAGTTCAACATGCAGACCAACGAGATGGTCACCTACGAGGAACCGAACCCGAAAGCAGGCAATGTGCATCGCTTCCGTGCCTACCGATCTCGCGGGGCCGGCGATAGTAAGCGGGTCACACTTAACGGATCCCGCTCATGAGCGGCATCGTACCCACCCGGACCAGCTTGGAGTCCGCGTTCCCGGCCGCGATGCTCAGTGCCGTCGGAACCAAGGAATCCTGGCGCAAAGAGGTTCACCGCCCAGCGACTAGCACCCACAAGTGGTGGGCGAAGCGGCTAGGCACCGTATTCCGTGGAATCATCGTATCTGCAGTCACAGCCGAGGATGACGATGCGGCAGCCGCCTACGGATCGCGTCTAGATCTTGGCGGCGCCACCGTCTTCGATCCATTCTCCGGCTCGGGAGTTACCGGAGTTGAGGTGCTAAAACTAGGCGGACGGGCGGTCTGCTTCGACATCAACCCCGTCGCGACCTTGGTCCAGCGTCAGGCTATGCAACCTTGGAGCATGCAGAGCCTGGCAGCGGCATACAAGGCCGTCGAGTCCAGCTGCCGTGAGGAGGTAGACCGACTCCGCCGGTCTGAAGACGGCCGGACCGTCCTGTACTACTTCTGGGTCGCGACCGTCGAGTGTCCCGACTGCTCCGACACTGTGCGCCTGTTCGACTCGCCAGTTTTCTCCAAGAACGCGTATCCAAAGCGAGTGCCAAAGGCGCAGATCGTCTGTCCCGAATGCCTCACAGTGCAGGAGGGCCGGTATGACTTCGAATCCGGAAGTTGCGCCAACGGCCATACATTCACCCAGCAAGGTGCAGTCCGCGGCCAGACGGCGACCTGCCGACTGGGCCATAATTTTAAGACACTGACAGCCCTGGGCGGCCACAAGCCGGGGTACGAGATGTATGCCAAGTTGGTCTCGAACCCGGATGGATCGAAGGTCTATGAGGGCATCACCAACTGGGACCGCGATCTCTATGCTGAGTGCGTCGAGCGGCTCGCCGCTCTCCCTGACTCCGCTGTTCTACCTCAGGGAGAACTCGCGCGCGGCAACAACACCAACCAGGCGCTGAAATGGGGTTTCCGTCAGTGGCGTGACTTTTTCAACGCGCGCCAACTTGTCTCGCTGTCTCTGATCGCGACTGCAATTCGAGACCTACCCGGCTCAGCAAAGGAGCGGGAGGCTCTTTCCGCGCTGTTCTCCGGCACCCTTGAGTTCAACAACCTCTTCACCTCATTCAAAGGCGAGGGCACTGGCGCAGTCCGTCATATGTTCAGTCACCATATCCTCAAGCCGGAGCGCACGCCGCTTGAGGCTCACCCCTGGGGCACTTCGCAGTCATCCGGCTCGTTCTCCACGCTCTACAAGAGTCGGCTGCAACGAGCCCACGAGTACAAGACCGGCCCTGTGGATCTCGTCGAAGACGGCACCGAGATCAACCGCGTTACCGGGATTGCCGATCCAGTGGCCGCGACGATAGCCAACTCCTGGGACTCATTCTCAGTTGCCGATGGTCAGGCTGCCTACGTGGCGACCAGAAACTCAGCGGATACAGATTTGCCTGATGGCTCTATCGACCTTGTCGTGACGGATCCTCCGTATATGGACAATGTCCATTACGCGGAGCTGGCCGACTTCTTCCATGCGTGGCTGCAGCCGATTCAGCCCTATGCCGGGTATGCCACCACAACAACGACGAGACGCATTGGCGAGGTGCAACATGCGGACCCCGCTGAGTTCGGTAAGGCCATCGAGGCCGTATGGGCGGAATGCGCACGGGTCCTGAAGCCGGGCGGGTTGCTCGCCTTCACGTTTCACCAGGCTCGTATCAGTGGGTGGGTACAGGTAGTTGAGTCTTTGCGCCGCGCGGGCTTCGTCATCACAGCTGTCCAGCCCGTGAAGGGAGAGATGACGACGAGCATCGTGAAGGCTGGTGCTCGGGAACCATCAAATCTAGACAGTGTTGTGGTCTGCCGACGAACGGTAGACGGGGCGGCGAATCCGAACGACTCGCTTGAGGAAGCTCTCTCGACCGCGTACAAGGAGCTGAATGGGTTGCTGAACGCCGGTGTCGACGTGGGGGCCGGCGATGTGCGATCCGTCGTGCGGGGCTCCCTGTTGGCTTATCTCTCGTCAGTGGGAACTACACTTACCGACGCGGTCACTACCCGGGTGGACACACTGGCCTCCGAAGCGATCGACTCGCTGATCGTCTCCCAGAGCTCCGCTTCGGTCCTTGTCTGAGTCGTGAACTATTGGGAACGTGGATCCTGAACCTGCCGCTTGCAGCCCGAAGGTGTCTCGTGGAGGTTAGGGTGGTTATGCGAACGAAGCACGTGCTCCTATTTCTCCGGGGCGCACCGCGGTACACGCGGCCTAACCTAAAGTTGGAGAGCTTCTATGGAACTCCAACGTAACGACTCCAGCAACCGCGCTTCGAAGGTTTCCCCTGAAAACCGTTGGTGGACGGGGCTCGTGTACTGACGCCAACGCGATGGATGGCGCGTACTCGGGCCGACATGAAGTATCCGTGAATGGCCTGAATCCACAAGACCACCTAAAGCCGAGTTGATCAGGCCAGCCCAATGTCGCGCTTTCCAACCAGCGGGCGGGCACGTTCCCCATGCAGCTACGACTACGTTCATTGGACCCGATGCAGCCCGAATCCGATGCGTGACTTGCTCAGTGTCCACTGCACCCGAGAGATAGCCCAAGTCTTCGGACGATCGGGACGATACCTCGATGAGGTTACAGATGGTGAGATCTGTAGCACCCAGTACGTCTCGAAGCGTTTGTAAATTCCGCCAGGAGGTCGTGAGGAACGTCTCCTTCAGCGGCGGATTGCACAGAATCGCAAGGATCCGTGCACCTTGGCAACGGTCAATCCATTCATGCACTCGCAAATCCTGCAAGATAATATCTTCCATCCTTAACATGGCCAACGGCACATGATTCGCTCATAGCTGGTTCAGAAATGCGCTAGACCACAAGCTCGACATTCTTCCCTTCCTTGGTCGCCTCTAGCAAAATACGCTCCAGCCGTGAAAGTGCAACCGGAATCACTTTGAACGAAGATCCTGTCTTAATCGGCACCCCTAGATCGACAGCGAACGGACCCGCACCAGAGGTTGCCACAGCAATACGTTGATTATCTACTTGTATTTCTCCTACTGTGCAAATTTGCACTTTATTCTTTACCACATAACCAAATGCCCCTGGCCTCAAATCCGACGACAGGTCATTAAGCCTTCCGATGGATCGAACATTTGTAGCCCTGTTTGTCCACGCATGATCGATTGTGCCAACTTCTACAGCTTCACGCTCAACTAGACCGCTGAGATGGGAACGAGCCATAGTTCGGAACAGCCACAAATCGTATCGGTAGATTGTCTCGGCAATCGCGCGGAGCGTATCTATATCAACTATTTCAGAATCCGATCCGTGCGCCACGTCGTTGCGCCGGTTAGCAAGGTCGTCCAGGACGGATTCTGCTGTCGCATACAAGCCAACCAATACACCGAACGGGAACTCGCCGAACCCTTCGGCGTCAGTTCCACAATCCTCCAACTTGAAATCCAGCCTCGACAGCACCTGCCGCACAGTCCCAGATCTGAAATTGGAGGTATGCTTTGCCATTGCTTCTTCATTAAGAGCAATTACACCATCGAAACACGCGACCAGATCTGAAATCTCGTTCCTTAATATAACGGGGTCGAGAGGGTTGCCCTGAGCCATGTCTTGCAACCGCTTTAATGTAAGCATGAGGTGTTCCCGCTTAAGAACGTCTGGCAGACTTTCATATGTCGAATAGAGATCCTTCATCAAACGGGTTGTCACGGTAACAAGATCTCGAATGAAGCGCTCGTGCGTGCTGTAAATTTGCACGATAGCAAAAGAGTAATATTGACGACGCCATGAGGCGCCAGCAAGTATCGGAGACATCGTCCTTGCTATACCGGATATCCTATCGGACGAGCTTGCAGGGATCGCCGCTCGTAAGTCTTCAAGGCCGCCAACAATATCGAAGAAATCCGACAGATCCTTCATCGATGAATGCAGTCGCAGAACAGGTGATCGCAGATCTGCAGTGCTCAATTCGCGAACCCCTCGAGAAATCGACCGAACAAGGTGTCCCGCTTTTCCGCATCTCTAGCATTCACCTTTCGTCCATCGAATTCCACAGCATACTCGCTGTAGAATCCGGGGAGAGCTCTGCGAATATCACCGCTACGCTCCTTTAGTACATCTCCACAATGCAGTAGATCACTAAATGATCGCATTATTGGGTCGTAAGCAACGACGGTCGGGTCGCTCACCCAGAGCCATTCATCTGCACGTTTTCTGTACAACCAGAATGCTTTTGGTCCCAATACTGCCATGACCAGGTCGGATGCAGATTTGAACAACTCTTCCATCTGCAGAATAGTCCCTGCCGGCAACTTGTTTCCTGATATAAGATACTGCGTCAGAAAAGCGTCGAGTCCGCCGGTTCTCGAAAGACGACTTCGCTGACGGTGCGCAAAGAAGCGCAGAACCAGCTGTGCATCTTCCATCGTTCGATACTTCTTATTTTTGAGGAGCTCTTTCGATGGACGCCACGTTTCTGGCTGGCTCTCCTCATCCGACGTAGGAACTGGAATATCCCACATTTCACAGAATGACTGATGTCGAGATAGTCTAATGCATGCCTTATTCAGCGGTCCCGGATATAGTGCGTTCCGTGTTTCTTGCGGCGAAAGATCTTCACCACCCGTGTTGATCCGCTCGAACACGAGCTGCTTCAGCCGCTCCGCTTCACTCTCGGATTTTGCAGTTTCATGAAGAAGCACGATGGACGACAGGTACCGTCTATCAATACCCCTGCGGACCTGCTCTGGCAGTTCACTATACTTCCGACCATTGAGCTCTGCCCACTCTCTCAGACCTTCTAGAGCGAACTTGTCATCATAGAACTCCGCGATGGCGGTTAGGCGCTGCTTTCCATCCATAACCTCAAATCTGGAAAGCTCAGACTCGTAGAGAAATACCGGAGGTACAGGAACATTTATGATAAACGACTCGATTAACCGCGACCGCTTCTCAGCCCCCCATCGAGGTCGGCGTTGAAAATCTGGTTGCAAATCATAGTCGGCGCTTTGTACTAAATTGGGAATTTGCTTCAGCTGATACCGCGCCTGCTCAACGACAATTCGAATCTCTCCCCGGACATACTTGTCGTTGATCGCTTCGTCCGTATCGTTATTCTTTGCGACCACCCCATGAGAGGAGATCCGCTCGATGCGCTCACCCGGAAGTAGCTTGTCATTGGATACGGACAAAATCGCTCCTAGTTCTCCATGTTAAAGCTCTTGCAATACAACACAAGTCAAGGTCGCGCGGCTATTGGTGTGCTACCGACGATCAACATCAAAGACTCGGCAGCTCGGCACTACTATTCTCGTTGCCCGGCCCAGACAGAGCATACTCGGTCTGCAGGGTGCCTCGGTGGCGGTGCGGACACTCGCGCCAGGGCTGCCCCGACATCCCGTATAGATTCTTTGGCAGTCGCACCCCTCCCGCGCGCTTGGCATTGAGCCTGCGAAGTTCTAACTATATCGACGCCGCTATTCCCCGATCCATCGACTCGATGAACTCCACGATCCGCTCTCCTGAAGGCTGGAGGTAGGGCCGATACTCGGCGACTGCGAGAACGTAGGTCCAAGCAAGCAGTCGGTTTGGCGTTAGCAGTGGGTGGTCGGCTAGGTCGACTAGCCGTTCGGCGATTGTACGAGGTCCGTCTTGGATCGCCACCCACAGCGCGGCCTCAGCATTGACGTCGCCGATAGCGCCCAGGGGGTCGATCGTGTACCAGAGGCCAGGGCCTTGCAGAATGTTCTTGGCCTGGAGATCCGCATGGAGGACTCGGGGTCGTTCCGTTGTACGTAGGAGCTCGTCGGCCACCACTCGCGCGTCCGCAAGATGTCTGTTCCCGTCGATTCGCTGGATCGAGTCCGCGAACCGAGGGTCGTCGAAACGCTCTCTCGCCCAGCCCATCCGCATCTGGACTACGTCAGCGAGGTCTTTCAGAGCCGGCGGCTCCGGCAGGTCGGCTGAGTTGAGACGGCTGAGAAGCAGTCCATAACTCGCGGACTCGGCAGAATCGCCTCCGGGCCACGCCACGGTCCCCGGAACGATCCGCGTCATCAGGAACACACCGGTGTCCACATCATGTTGCAGGACCGACGGTGCAGCGTTGCCCGCCGCCCACCGGTCGATCATCTGCATCTCGGTGTTGCCTGCCTCGATATCGACAGGGATCTTCAGTACCGCGGCATGGCCCGATTCGACCACAGTGCAGTACGCGCAGCACGACATCGCGCCGTTGTCCGCGATGCTCTCCAAGTCCAAACCCCACCGCTCGGCGTACGCGGCCAGTTGGGCAGGGAGTGCACCAAGCCACGCGCGGCCATCATCCTCGCCGCGGAGGAAGATGATGGCCGCTTCCAGCCGTTCAGGGATTGTCGGGACGTTCATCGAGACAGCACCTCCTGGATTCGGTTGGTGAGACGATCGACGTCGTTCTCGTCGTTGTAGATGTGCGTCGCGAGCCGCAGTAGGCATTCTCCACTCGCACCGTTGCCGACCCAGGCCCGGATCTCGGCGGCTCCGAGCACATCCTTGACCTGGGGTGCTGTCACGCCGTCGAGTATGAACGAGCGAAGCCGCGGTGGCCTGAATTCCGTTGCGGCCGTGTGCCGGGCACCTACGTCGGCCAGCGCCTGGTCAGCGGTGTTGGCCAACTCGGCACAGTCATCGAGCAATCCAGACGTCTGCCATTCGAGCCATTGCCCGATCGCGGTAGCCGCGCACAGGCGAGGGACCGGGTCGAACGTCCCTGGCCAGGAGAATCGCTCGACGAGATCGGCGGAATCCCAGGTCAGCGAAACCTCTGCCGGTCGGACATCGAATTCTGTTGTGAGCCAGAGGAAGCCGACCGGACGCAACGTCGGAAACCACTTGTGGAGCGTTCCGAACACGGCCGAGGCCCCCCATAGCTCGGGCAACACGGGGATATGCCCCGGTCCGTGTGCAGCATCGACGATCAGCCGACCACCACGCTGATCGACCCACGCGCCGAGTGCCGACACAGGCATTCGAATTGCGGTTGAGGAGGTGACGGCGCTGACCTGGAGGTAGTCGACCTGGCCGGGGACCTGGCCGTCGAGGGCGGCCAGCAGTGCGGCTGTCGATTCGAGCGGTACCGGTACTGCGACCAATACGAACCGAGCTCCCGCCTTGGCACACGCGATCTCCCAGGCACGGCGGATCGACGAGTACTCGACATCGAGCACGACGACCGTGCTGTTCGGGTTGAGCGGCACCGAGGCGATGACTGCCGCTGCTGCCGATGTGGCGTTGGTACACAGCGTCATTCGGACATCGTCAATGCCGAGCGCTTGGCCCACCGATGCCGTCTGCGCGGCCAGTCGACGGGTCAGCTCGGATCCGAGATGCACAGTCGGATCGGATTCGAGCTCCTGCCGGAGCCGTTCTCCTTCCGTGGCGACCCTCCGTGATGTCAGTCCATATGACGCGTGGTTGAACTGGGTTAGTCCTTCGCGGAGCGCGAAGTCCACGACGGCGGCGGGTTTCATGGCAGCCCAGCGCGCAGAGCTGCCAGGTCGGGCACGTCGAACCGGAAGATCGCATCCGCTGCCTGGGCGGCTTCGAGCGGCACTCCCAATTCGGCGACCGCGAACGTGACAGCGTCCCACCCCGTCGGACGAGCAGCGAGCCGTTCGACCAACCCGCGCAGCAGCTCTCGCGAGTCCGCGAGCAGGAAGTCCTCGTTCGCGGCCCGCAACACCTCATCGAGGAATTCAGTCGCGGCGAACGGACCTCGCAGCGATTCGATTTCCGCCAGCTGGCACGCCAAGGTGGTCGATACCCGACCGGCCGCGGCGGATTGGCTGATGTCGGTGAAGACCGCGAAAGCATTGGCGGCGTTGGGGAACTCACCACGGAGGCCGAGTACCCGGCTGAGGTCTCGGACATGTGGCGGGTTTTCGCTAGCCACCCCGGAGGTTTGCGACATCTCCCGGAGTTGGGCGAGGAGCTCAGCGGAGCGTTCGACCTCCAAGCATGCCATCGTCTTCTTACTGAGCCAGTGCACCGCCTCGTACTCGGCGTACGGGTGCCCCGCGGAGCGGGCAACGTCGATCGCCTTCTGCAACCACTGCTCGGCCTCCATCGGCTGACCAGCGGCGAGGTGCGCGAGCCCGCGGTGACCGAAAGCGCGTGACTGCACTTCGGGCTCGGTCGACATCGCGGCCACCTGGTCGCACAGATCGACACACCGGCCGCAATCCTGGACCGGCCCACACAATGCGACCTCCGCATACAGGTTCAGCGTCTCCGCCAGCACTCCCCCGGGTTCGGGGAAATCGATCATCAGATGGTCAAGGACTTCGACGGCTTGGGCCCATCGGCAGGTCATGCGTAGGTTCCGTGCCCACAGCAGACGAACATGCGCGACCTCGGCGGAGGCTGCCGCGTCCGATTCAGCGAGCGCGAGTCCCGCCACGCACGCGTCGACGCCGCCAGCGTGATCGCCTCCGGCCGACAGACTTTCGGCCAGCAGCGCGTACGCGGCGAAATGCGGAGTGTGGTCCACCGCGATCCGTGCGAGATCACGGGCCTTCGAGACCGCTCCCAACGCGAATTGGCGACGAGCAGCTTGCAGCGCGAGCGCCCCGGCCTTGGCCCCATTGGAGGCTTCGACGGCTACAGCGGCCGCCCGCACGAACAGCTCATCGTCCCAGTCCTGTTCGGCTTCAATGATCTGCAGCAATTTGGCGTGGTGACGGCGCCACCGCGGCGCATTCGCGGCGCCGCGTTCCCGGAGCACCTGCGCGAACAACGGGTGATGAATGCGGTAGCGGTCGTATTGATTTCGTTGGTCGGCGGGTCGAACGAGATCCTGTTCGTCGAACAGGACGTGGAGTCGCTCATACACGTCGTCGATGTCGAGTCGCGTGAGCTGAGCAAGGTAGTCGACCTCGAAGCTGTACCCGATCAGCGCAGCGGTTTCGAGCAAGCGCTGATCCTCAGAGCTCAAGTAGGACAGTCGATCTTCGATTACGGCCGTGATCTGTCGCGGTGGATGATGTACGCGGTGGCGGTCGACTCGCGCCAAGGACTCCGCGAACAGCGGGTTGCCATCGCTCATCCGAACAATCCGCGACACCACGCTCGGTGAGGCACTCGGCCCGACGACCGTGCGGCGCACCAACTCCTCGGTGTCCTGCGGCGAAAGGCGCAGTAGATCGATGACCGGTGTCTCCGGCCGGTACCGGCACAATTTGAAGACTGTGCGCTGCAACGGATGCGTTTGATCAGCGGACTTCAACTGATCCGATCGGTACGCCAGGACAAGGACCAGCGGGCCCTGCACCCGCAGCGCGATGGCGGTCAGCAGGTCGATGGTGGCGGTGTCGGCCCAGTGCAGGTCGTCGAGCACCATCACCAACGGGGTGTCGGTGACGATGTCCTCGATCAGCCGCAGCAGCTGGTCGAGTCGGCTGTCCATCTCGGTCCGTTCACCGCCGGCCGCCGCGTACGTCTGCCCGGTTCTGACACCCGCCGCCAACACTTGTCCAACGACGGGCACCGATTCGATCCAGTCGGGTGCGTTTTGCTTGAACGACTGCGTGATTCGTTGCCACCGCGACGGAGATCCCGATCTCTGCGCCGACGCGGCCAACGATCGTAAGCACTCCCGCACAGCCTGGAACGAATCCGAGGCCAGCGAGTTCAGCATCGCTTGCCCATAGCCCGTAAGGAGGTGGGCAGCACTGTGCCGTTGCGCAGCTTCGTGGGCGAATCGGGTCAGCAGGCTGGTCTTCCCGACGCCCGCCTCACCGCGAAGGACGACGACCTGAGCCTCACGACTCTCCACCGAACGATCGACGGCCGCCAACAGCATCGCCAGCTCGTCAACTCGATCGACCAGTGGCGCTGGAGCACCAGTCCCCGGCACAGCATCCCCTCCCCGACGGTCCTCGCACAACTCACGTGGTTCCGTCACGAATCATAGATGCTCGCGGGCAGCCGCATCGGGAGATGTTGGGGTGCTGCAGGATTGAATCGACGGACGACCGATGCGTGCATGTCGCGGAGGTGACTGGAAGGCTGATCTGCAGAAGGAGTCGAACCAGATGAGCGAGCTTGACGAATGGGGCAGGACACCTCTCCACTACGCCGCAAGAGACGGTGACCTCGAGGCCATCAACCGATTGCTCGACGCCGAGGACGTCAACGCAGCCGATCACCATGGCTGGACACCGCTGCACTTCGCCGCACAGGACGGCCACCCGGCGGCGATAGAGCGACTCCTCGATGCCGGCGCCGATATCGACGCACTGACGGAAAAGGGTATGCCCGCCATCTACTGGGCTGCGACCTCCGCGGGCGGTGACCCGGTGGCCGCGATTCGCGTCCTACGCGCCCGCGGTGCCGACCCCACGCGCGAGACAATCCGAACCTATTTCGGCCTGCGTAGCCCCCTACACTTCATCAACGAATGGGCACATCAGGAAATCATCCAGGCCGAGTTCGCGGACCTGAACAGGTGAAGATCCCCGAAAATGAACGCTCGATCGACGGCTCGCCAGCGGGTTGCGCAACAGCAGTCGATGATTTCGCATCGAACTGCAAAAGCGATTAAGATTGATAACAGGAATTTCCGAACACAACGAACAGGACGCACAGCTATGGCGCGCAAGGTAGTTGTCACCCTTATCGACGACTTTGACGGCACCTCGATCGCCGAAGATACCGTCAGCTTCGAAATCGATGGCGCCGCTTTCGAGATCGACCTGTCCGATACCAACGCGACCAAGCTGCGCGAAACATTCGACCAGTGGCTGCCTTACGCACGCCGCGTCGGCCGCACCAAGTCCGGCGGCCGTCGCCAGTCTGCGCCGGTGGCCACTTCCTCTCGCCGGAACGATCTCGCGACGATTCGAGCGTGGGCGAGCGAGAACGGCCACACCGTTTCCAGCCGGGGCAGGATCTCCTCAGAAGTCGTCGCTGCCTACGACGCCGCGTCGGTATAGACGTCCTGTCACCATCATTCACCCCCGCACCGACTCGAGGTTTGGTCGGTGCGGGGGAGCGAGAACCGACATCCGACGCGAATCCCGAATACACCGTTGTATGGCAGGTTTCAGCGACCTCAGCCTGGGTTCGGTTACAGCACAGGTAGATTGGGTCGAATCGCCCAATACACTACACAGTCGCTGATGAGGTCACCTCGTCAGCGGAGGTCCAGAATCGGAACTGATCCGCCGGACAACAGTCGAATGCGGGACATCAGACTGAGGACGAACTCATCCCCGTTGAACGGTGTCCATCCACCGTCGTGATAGTGCTTCCTGGCCGCGTAGGACAGACAATGGCGCAGCATCAGCACGTCATCGGGCAGCGTGCCCGTCTCATTCCATTCGCTACGGATCACTTGCACCGCGTCGCCGAGCCCCTCCGGTCCGCCGAACCCCTCATAACCCGAGCATGTATACGCGAACTCGATGTGTGCCTGATCGTCGGAATTCTCCGGCGGCACCACACAGTACTCCGGCATGCGCACTTCTCCTTCGGCTTTCGACCGCCACTGCAGGTGGCCGTCCAGTAGACCCCGCACCTGTCACAGGATTCGGTCAGCGTCCCCGACGAACGCCGATCGTCGCGCCATGCGGTACGCACCGAATGATGACTTGACGTCCGACTTCGCTCTCGTCGACCGGGATCGGCAGTAACAAGCTCGCCGAAGCCGTGCGCGACATCGCCGTCCTACACAACGTCCTCGACACCAACCCGGTCAACAACGTCGCTTGCGGCAATCGATCGACCGCGGCACTCTTCCCGCGCCTCGGGGGCTGCGCGTCGGCGTGTCCCGGATCCGAGCAGGACCGAGCCGTCGGCACATCTCGCGCGTGCGCGCCTGTGATGCCTACCGGAGCAGCGGGCGTACACCACCGGCGCCGGCGAGCTCCGAAGGCGATCTGTCATCGAGCAAGGTGAGAGGTAAGAACACGTGCGCTGTGACTCCGCCGTGGTCCGACTCGGTGAGTCGGACCTTGATCTCGTTGCGGCCGGCGAGGATCGAGACCACGATCAACCCCATGCGCGCATCGCTGGACAGGTGCATGATGCCGAAATCCGGTGCGCTGTCGAGAATTCGATTGATTCGGTTCAGTTCCCGCGGGGACAGTCCCCGCCCTTGGTCGGCGACCTCGACGACGGCGCCACCTTCGACGAGTCCGCCCGAGACCGTGACGGGTGCGGTCGTGGATGAGAAGTAGGTGGCGTTCTCGACCAGCTCGGCAAGCAAGTGGATGGTGTCGGCGACGACGCCGCCGTTGACCGAGACATCAGGGAAGCGGTTGAGTGTGACGCGCGTGTAGTCCTTGGACTCGGTGATCGCCCCCTGCACGACGTCGCTGAGCGGCACCGGATATCGCCATTGCCGTCCGGGACGTTCACCGCCGAGAATGATCAGGTTCTCGGCGTTGCGACGTTCGCGAGTGGCCAGATGGTCGAGTTCGAACAGCAGCTCCATCTTGTCCGGGTCCTCCTCGTGAGCTTCCGCGGCGTCCAGAACTTCCAGCTGGCGAGACGCCATGGCTTGGCTGCGGTGTGCGAGGTTCAAGAAGATCGCGTTGACCGCGCCGCGGGTCCGGGCTTCGGCCATCGCCGCGGACACCGCCGCGCGCTGTGCGGTGTCGAAAGCCTGTGCCAACTGCCCGATTTCATCGTCACCGAAGTCGGATGGAGGTAGAGCCGAGGTCAGATCGATCGCCTCACCAGCACCGATCCGGGACATGATCGCAGGCAGCTCGGTGTCCGCGACGGCCAACGTGTGCAGTCGAAGGCGTCGGAGTCGTCGAATGAGTCCACTCGCCAACCATGAGGTCAGAACGAACGCCACGGCGGCGATGATCAGCGCTGCGAGCATGGTCAGGGCGGAGGTGCGCACGGCGTTGTCCGCGATGTCGGTCGCTCGCTGTTGGACACCGGCGAAGTTGGTGCGCCACAGCGTCAACAGGCCGTTCACCATCAGCCCCAGAATCTGCTGTGCCGCCACGGAATCGGTGGGCAGCGGCTCGGTGGGGTCGTCGCGGTCCGACGGGGCGGGGGCAGCGCCTCTGGCCACGACGGCGTTCTCGAACTCGACCAATTGTCTCCACTGCGGGCTGGAGGTCAGTTGCACGAGCCTCTGCCGGATGGTGGGATCATCCTTGTGTGCCAGTGAGTCCAGGTCGGCGTGGTAGGCGCCGACCCTGGTGGCGAACGCTTGCAAGGCGGCCTGGTCGAGTGCTGTCTCTGCGTCTGCGGCCGCGACGAGTGCGTGCACCGCGGAGATGGCGTCAGCTGTGCGCAGCAAGGTCGCGGTCGTGGTCAAAGCGATAGTGCTGTCCACGTCGGGAGCTCTGGGGACCAATGCCTCGACCGCGATCGTCCCGGTCGCGGTGAGCAGGCTGTAGGCCTGGTACACCTCGTCGACTGTCGAGGTACCGCTGACCGTACGCGCGCGCACGGCGCCGAGTCGGCGGACCGTGTCACGCAGCTGGTGAGCGGAATCGTCGAACGCTCCGGTGGTGAGTTCGCCGAGTGACGATGCGGCCTCCAGCAGTGCCGTGCCGGCGGCGTCGACGCGAAGGCGCTGGGCGTTGAGCTCGTCGGAGCCGAGTTCCGGCCGTGCGACGCGAGCCATCGCGAATCGACGTTCCCGCAGCATGGCTTCACTGAAGTCCACCGCCTGCGGCGCCACTCGGAGGATGAGTTCGGCCCACGCCCGGTTCTGCCGGTTCTCCTCGATGAGGTGCAGGCCTACCACGATCACCGCAGTAGCGAACACGATGCTCGGGATGAGCACGATGGCCATCACCCGTGCGCGAATTCCGGTCAGCGGATTCGATTTCGCCGGGCGCGCGGGAGGGTCGTGGCGGATCGGAGTGTGGGTCCGACCACCCCGTGTGCGCCGGAAGCGGGCGGCGCCGGCTCGTCGCGCGTTCGATTCCTTCCGTTCCAGCTGGTCTTTCATTGCCCACTCCCATCAGTTGATGAGAGAATCACATGCGATGCAAACATCAGTCAAGTGGCGTCGTGAGAGTGTCATGCCCGCTACTCGACTCGGTCGGACATCTCAGCTCCGTCGGCACCTCGGGGATCGGGGCAGGCGAGGACGACGGCGAGCCGTAGGCCGCCGAGTGGGCTCGTGATCAGTTCCGCGCGTCCGCCGTGTAGTTCGGCCTGCTGCGCGACCAGGGCGAGGCCGAGGCCCGATCCTTCGCGGGCCGCGCCGGAGCCCCGCCGGAATCGACCGAACACCACGTCGCGTTCGTTCTCGGGCAACCCGGTGCCGTTGTCGTCGACCGCCAGCAGGAATCCGTCATCGGTTCGGTGGACGGAGATCTCGATTCGGGTGGCGCGGCCGTGGCGGACCGCGTTCGTGATCGCGTTGTCGAGAATCAGGCGGATCCCGGCCGGGGAACAGTGGCAGTCCGCTCGTTGCTCGCCGGAGACGACCAGGTGGAGTTCCGGATGGGTCCGTGCCGTGTCCGCGACGACCGAGTAGGCCAGCTCGACCACGTCGGACGGTTCACTGATGTGGCGCGATGTCAGTTCACCGGCGGCGAGCAGTTCCAGCGCCACGAGCGTCGATTCGACCCGGCCGTGTTTGCGGAGCGCGTCGTCGAGGATCTGCGCGCGCTCGGCGGGCACCAGTTCGACATCCCGCGCGATCTCGATGTCCATGCGGATGGCGGTGAGCGGGGTTCGGAGCTCATGGGCGGCCGTATTCGCGAACGTGCGCGCTGTCTCGAGAGCCGAGATCGTGCGCTGCTGCGCGGAGTCGATCCGCGCGAGCATCGACCGGACCGAACCGGCGAGTCGATCGGCTTCCCGCACCCGGAACCATCCTCTCGCCTCGGGCAATTCGTCACCGGCATCGATCCTGCGGGTCAGGTCGATCAGTGGCCGGATCGCCCGGCCGCCGAGTAGCCATCCCAATCCCGATGCCACCGCGATCGCCGCCGCCCCGGCGAGCAGGACGTGCTGGCGCTGCTCCCGGGTCACCGATTCCGCCGCGGACAGTGGCGCGGCAACGGACACGAGGTGCGGGCCGATCGGAGACTGCTCCACCGTCATGGTCTTGACGCGGTAGCCTGCATCGTCGAGCACCAGGGTCTGGTGTCCCTCGGGCAGCTCCGGCAGTCGCGTGGACGTGCTGGCGAGAACGGCGCTGTCCTGGTGCAGGGTGATGGCGGCGACGCCGCCGTCGCGCACGCTGCCGATGAACAGTTGCGCGGTACCGACATTCGCTTCGACCAGGCCGGTGATGATGTCGAGTTGCTCGTCGACGTGCCTGATGTTGTTCCGCTCGATCGCGACGAACAGGAAGACGGCGAGCGCGCCGACAACGAGCGTCGTTCCCGTCGCCGCCGCCACCGCGACCCGCGTTCGCAGCGAGAGATTCCCCCTCACGGCCCTTCCTCCCGGAGGACGAACCCGACAGCGCGCACCGTGTGCAGGAGGCGGGGCACGCCGTCTTCTTCGAGTTTGCGGCGAATGTGCCCCACGACGACATCCACGACATTGGTCTGCGGCCGAAAGTCGTAACCCCACACCGTCTCCAGCAGCCGGTCGCGGGTCACGACCTCCCCGTGATGGGTGGCCAGGACACTGATCAGCTCGAATTCCCGCCGTGTCAGCGGAATCTCGCGGCCACGGACCGTCACCCGCAGCGCCGCGAACTCGACCCGCAACACCCCGATGGTCACCGAGTCCTGCGCGGTGCTCCAGCCACTGCCGCGGCGGCGCAGCAGCGCACGCAACCGCGCGGTCAATTCGACGAAGTCGAACGGCTTGGTCAGGTAGTCGTCGGCGCCCAGCTCGAGCCCTTCGATCCGGTCCGATACCCGCGTGCGAGCGCTCACCACACAGATGGGCACGTCGTTGCCGAGTGCTCGCAGCGCGGTGATGAAGGCCAACCCGTCCAGTCCCGGCATCTCGATATCGAGCACCACCACGTCGGGCGTCTGCTCGCGGGTCACCGCCAGCGCGGCCGCGCCGTCGGCCGCGGTACACACCGCGAAGCCGTTGAGACGCAGACCACGTTCCAGCGATTCACGAACGTCGGCGTCGTCGTCGACGACCAGCACCATCCCGCTCGCACCCGGGGCGGCGGAACCCTCGCGGGCGTCCACGGCGCGCGGCCGCACCGTTCGCGCCGTGGTTGCTACGTGCACCTGAATTCACTTCCTCTGCCGGTCGAAACGCTTCCTGTCGAAGGTTTACCGATTGCTTGAGAGTTCTCTGACGACGATTGACTGATCAGATGATCATCTGTGACGTTTTATACCATCAGGGCGCAGTTCCGCCGATGACGCCGGTCACGCTCCTGCCGAACTCCCAGAGACGAACGGAGCCAGACCGGTGCGGACGAACATGCACACCGCGGCCATCGCGTTGGCGGCCGGTGCGGCCATCGCGCTCACGACCGTGCCCGGCACGGTGACGGGCAGCGCCGCCGCGGATCCGGGCTGCCCCGGTCTCACGGTCATCGCGATCCCTGGCACCTGGGAAACCGGCGAAGCCCGGCACACCCCGGGCCCCGGCATGCTCGCCGGCGTCACCGACGGCCTCCCCGCGAGCCAACAGGTCGCCTATGTCGACTATCCCGCGACGGCCTTCCCCTGGGAGGGCAAGGTCTACGGCGCTTCGCAGCGGGTCGCCGTCGACACCGCGCGCGAGATGATGCGAACCATCGCCGACCGCTGCTCCGGCACCGATTTCGCTCTGGTCGGCTACAGCCAGGGTGCCGACGCCGCCGGTGATCTGGCGGCGGAGATCGGCAGAGGCGGCGGGGTCGTGTCGCCGGATCGCGTGCAGGCCGTCGGCCTGCTCTCCGATCCCCAGCGGTCACGGGCCGATACCCAGGTCGGCCCGCCCGCCCGCGGCGTCGGCGTCCGGGGGCCGCGCCCCGACGGGTTCGGCTCGATCACGGCTCGAGTCCGCACGATCTGCGCCGTCGGCGATCTGTACTGCTCGACCGACGACGAGGACTTCGTCATCGCCATCGCCGGCGCCCTGGCCGGAGTTTCCGCCGACCACCCCGACGATCTGCCCCGCTACCGCAGCAGAGCAGCGGAAATGCTGACCGCCCTGCGATCCGCCGACGAACAGGGCGAGCTCACCGACCAGGCCCGCGATGAACGCGCGCGACAGCTCGCGCACTTCTACGGATCCGGAACGCACATGTCCTACGGCAGCTACCCCGTCGACGGCCGGCACACCGCCGTCACCTGGCTGCACGACTGGCTGTCCGCGCTCGGCTGATCCGACCCACCAGACCCTCCCCGGGAAATCTCCGCCACGAAGAAGGAACAGAAATGCGCATCAAGCACTTCACCGCCGTCTCAGCGATCCTGATCGGCGCGCTGGCCACCGGCACCGGGACGGCCTACGCCGACCCGGCCGACGACCTCGGCGTCGTGAACTACACGACGACCACGACCGACACGTCCACGCTCGTCCAGATCGACGCGGGCTCCCTGGTCGTCGAGGACGGCGCCCTGAAGGTGAAGGCACCGGACGGCAAGGTTCTCGCCGGCACCGAACTGAAGTTCCGCGTCGACGAATTCGTCTTCCCCATCGGAGCTGAGATCAACGAGCGGACTGCGACGCTCACTCCGCAGTTCACCCTGGACAAGGCCCACTATGAGCCGGTCGCCCTACCCTACGAGGAGCAGGCCACCTGGAAGAACGACTACGACCGTGAGCGCGACGCCTGGGCCCGCATGACGAGCACGATCGGACTCGGCGCCTCGATCGGCGCCATGGTCGGCGGAATCGGCGGCGCGGCGGTCGGTTGCGTCATCGGCGGCGCGACCGGCGCGACACTGACCGGCGCGCTCGCGACCATGTTCAGTGGACTCCCGTCCGAGGTGCAGGGCTGCATCGCGGGTGTGGCGGCCGGTGGTTTCCTCGGCGTGCTGGCGGGACAGCTGCTCATCGCCGCGCCCGTGGCGATCTACGCCGCGGTCCAGTACTACACCACGATCAACCAGCCGTCGGTGCAGAGCCAGCAGCAGTCGAAGTAGCGGTCGGAAAGCCGGGCGCGCGGTGGGCCCCGCGCGCCCGTGGCCTTCCACTTCGAGCTGAGCCTCCGCCCGGTGACCAGTATCGAACTGGCTCCGACAACCCATGAAAAGAGACGAAGCGTTGATAGCGCTCTCCCGAATGACATTGTGGCTTGCCCTGTTCTCCTTGCTCACGTTTCTGCTCGTAACGACACCTCGGTCGAACGCCGCGTTCGATCCCGTCGGCGTCGACTTCTGGGTCGACTCCGACATGGGCCCCGTCAAGACCCGCGTATTCCGCGCGGCCGACGGCAACACCCAGCGCGTGGTCTACGCCCTCGACGGAATGTGGGCACGTGAGGACCTCAACGGCTGGGAGATCGAAACCGAGGTCGCCAGGACACTGACCGAGAACAACATCAATGTCGTGCTGCCGGTCGGCGGACAATCCAGTTTCTATATGGATTGGGATCGCCCGTCGTACCTTCCGGAGGGCGCCGTATCCGAAATCGCCGGTGATTCCGCACCCGACACCGGGCCGGGAAAGTCCTACACCTACACCTGGGAGACACTGTTGACCCGGATCCTGCCCGCCGCCCTGCACGAACGGCTCGGCCTGTCCCCGACCCGCAACGGTGTCATCGGACTCTCGATGGGTGGTAGCGCCGCGTTCGCGCTCGCCGCTCATCATCCCGCCCAGTTCAGCTATGCCGCGTCCCTGTCCGGATATCTGAACCCGTCGGCTCCGGGCATGCGCGGAGCGATCTCGGCCGCCATGGCCAAGGCTGGTGGGTACAACATCTCGTGCATGATCAGCTCGCCGACCTCCGACAAATGGCAGTGGATGGATCCCATGTTCCTCGCCCCCGCTCTCATCCGGAACGGGACCGAGCTGTGGGTGTCGGCCGCCAACGGCGTGCCGTCCGAGGCCGGGGAGCCGAGCAAGCAGGCCGCGGAGGGCTCGGCACTCGAGACGCTGTCCCTGACCAACTCACGGTCGTTCCAGACACGCATGAAGTCACTGGGCGCCACCACCGTGACCTACGACTTCCCTTCCTCGGGTGTCCACGCCTGGAAGTACTGGGAAGCCCAGGTCGTGAAGATGCTGCCCGTCCTGTCCGGCGCCATCGGCTGAGCCGACCCTTCGCGCCGGTCGGTCGCTGTGGGTGCGACGCCGGGCCCACAGCGACCGCCACACCCACGCCACGAGTCGCACGCATCGGTACTGAATATCCGATCAGTTATGATTGCTGCGGCAACTCGAGGTGGAGGGCAGATGACAGCCGAGCAGACCACACCCACGCGTACCGATCGTCGCCGGGAACGCACGCGCAATGCGCTGCTCGGCGCTGCGCGGAAGTTCTTGTCCGAGGGCAAGTCATCGGTCAGCATCAAGGAGATCACCGACGCCGCGGACGTCGGTTTCGGCTCCTTCTACAACCACTTCGACTCCAAAGAACAGCTCTTCGACGAGGCCGTGCGGTCCGCGCTGAACGTCTACAGCACGATGCGCGACCAGGTCGTGGCTCGCTACGACGACCCGGCCGAGGTCTTCGCGGTCAGCTTCCGGCTGACCGGACGGCTACAGCGCCGACTTCCCGAGATGGTGCGCGTGGTCCTGCATTCCGGCATGGGGGTCATGTTGCGCGACGAGGGGCTCGCGCCCCGTGCCCGTCAGGACATCGTGGCCGCGCAGGAGGCAGGGCGCTTCGAACCGATGGATCCCGATCTGGCCGTCATGGCGGCGGGCGGAACGCTGCTGGGACTGCTGCAACTGCTCGACGCCGATCCGGATGCGGACGCGGCGGCACTCGCCGACGACATGGCGTATCGAGCCCTGCGCATGTTCGGCGTGAACAAGCGAACCGCGCAGCGCCTCAGCTCCGGACCACTCCCCCAGCTGCCCGCCGACCCCGATCTGCCCCTCGGGGCCGGCGAGTAGACCCACACTCGGTCCGGCCGGGACAGATGCGGACAGGTGTCACCGGTTCGGGTCGAACTCTTCGGTTCCGAGCACGAGGCGCAGTCCGGAAATCCCGGAATGCGCTCGTGCGTAAGCGAGTTCGCGGCTGATGTCGCCGACATTGTTGATGATGGGCAACCCGAGCCCCACAGTCGAGAGCGTGCCCACCGCTCGTCCTTCGGCGTCGAGGAAGGCGCTTCCGCTGTCACCCGGAATGCCGGGCGTCGGCGATTTCAGGGCGTGGGTCCACCCGCCGAGTGAGCTGTCATCGGCGAAGCTCTCACCTCGCTGCGGCGACAGCCCGGGGAGGCCACCCCGGATTCTCGAGTTGCCATAGCTGTAGACGTGTTCGCCCTCGGGCGTGCCGGTGGTGTTGAGACCGGTGGGACCGCCCCAGTACGGCACGCTCGGATTGACCTGATCGACGAGGCCGGGGTCGATCTCGATCAGCGCGAAGTCGTTGTACGCGCAGGCATTCGGGTCCGCTTCGCCGAGTTGCCGCATCGTCAGCCAGCTGCTGTAGGCCAGCCGGCCGGTGCCGATGGTGGTGCCGTCGGAACGGAGTGAGCCACGGCGGGTGAAATCGACCGCGGTGTCGAGCGGCTGACTGGTGGCCGTACATCCGTCGGTTTCGGTGGATCCGCCCGTTCCGGCGCAGTGCGCGGACTGGCCGAGGTAGACCCTGTCGGTGTCGTCGACGAACACGTAGTTCGTCGTGCACTGCCCGCCTCCGTGCGTGTTCGCTTGGATCCCGGGGGTCAGGACGGCCGAACCGGCGGCCGCCCACCGATGACCGGCGTCTTCCGGGGTGACCACCTCCGCCGCGACGGGACTCGTCGTCCGGGGCGACGTCGCGACCGTGCCGCTCGCACCGGACTCCCGCGATCCTCCCGGTACGCCGATTCCACACCCGGAGATCAACAGTGACGCGGAGCACATGACTCCGATCACAGGCAGGGCGACTACGCGCTGCAGGTTCGACATCTCGACCCGGTCCCTTCTGCCGGTGCGGGGCATGGAGCAGCGCGCCGACCGGGCGATAGTTTATGACTGTTTCATCAATAATGATGGTCAGTTCTATGAACTGCAACGACGCCGCACCGAGAGTGACGGGAGTCATCCCGATCCGAGCCCGACACTCCGGGCGTATTTGATGATTTCATCACCAGATCGTGTCGATGCTTCTATCATTTGTGATCGCATCATCATTTATTGGAGCGCGAAGGGACCCGTTCATGCTGGGCAGAAAGAAGGCCGGGTTCCACTGGCTGTGCGTCGCGGGCGGAGCAGCCGCCCTCACCCTCGGCGGTTGCTCCGCCCTGCCGACATCGACGCCTCCCACCAAGATCACCGCGGATTTCGAGAACATCGCGGGCATGTACGAGGGCAACGAGATCATGGTCCTCGGCCTCGCGGTCGGCAAGGTCGACAAGATCGTCCCCAAGGGCACCTACGTCGAGGTCCACATGACCATCGACGCCGGCGTCAAGGTCCCGAAAGACGCCATCGCGGCGATCATCTCGCCCTCGATCGTCACCGACCGCCACATCGAGATCACCCCGCCCTACACCGGCGGCGACACCCTCGAATCCGGCGATCACCTGCCGCTCGCGCGGACCAGGACCCCGGTCGAGCTGGACACGATGATCAAGACCATCGACCAGTTCGCAGCCTCGCTCGAGCCCGAGGAAGGCCAGGAGGGTCTCGGCCCGCTCTCAGGCCGGGCGCTCTACCCGGTGCTCAACGGCAACGGCCAGAAGATCCGCGAAACCCTCGACGCGCTCTCGGGTGCTTTGAAGGTCGGTGTCGACAACAAGGACGCCATCGCCAACATCATCATCAAGCTCAACGAGCTCACGACGATGCTGGCCGACAACGACCAGTCGGTGCGCGACTTCAGCGACCGGATGACCGCCATGTCGGGGCTACTAGCCGACCAAGCGCCCGGCCTGCAGGCAACACTGGACCAGCTCAACGCCTTCCTGGCCAACACCAGCATCGCATTCGCCGGGCACCAGGACGAGCTCGCCGCCTCACTCGCCGGTTTGACCAATGTTACCAACCAACTACGTGCGAACTCCGGCGCGCTCACCGAGATCGTTGACCTCACTCCGCTGCTCATGGAGAACATCGACCGCACGATGGACAAAGACGGAAGGTACTTCCGCCAGAACGTGCTGATCGGAACCGCCCTGTCGGGCGAGATCATCAGCGTCTTCTGCGAGCGGATCCAGATGCGCGCGGACGGCTGCCGCACCGGCAACATGCAGGACTTCGGTCCCGACTACGGACTCACGGCCGCCCTGCTGGGGCTGACGAAGTAGCCCGCACCCAGCGCGAAGCTGCTGACATTTTCATCACTATAGCTAGAGAGTCGTCGTAACTGATACTATCATCACATAAGTGCCGATGGTGTAGCCGCAGATCTCTCCACCATGAACGGAAGGACCCGATGAACGCGGACCGAATCGACGTGCATCAGCACATGATCCCGCCGGTCTATCGCGACGCGCTGCGCCGCCACGGCATCACCGCCCCGGGTGGCCGGGATCTGCCGGACTGGTCGCCGGACTCGGCTCTGAGCCTGATGGCGACTGCGAGGATCGGCTCGGCGATTCTGTCGGTGTCGACACCCGGAACCACCTTCCTCACCGATCCCGCCGAGGCCACGACGCTCGCCCAGGCCCTCAACGACTACTCCTGCGAGATCTCGGCCGCCCACCCGGGACAGCTCGGATTCATGGCCACCTTGCCCATGCCCGACGTGCGAGCGTCCCGGCTGGAAGCCGAACGAGCCCTCGATACTCTCGGCGCCGACGGAGTGGTGCTGCTCGGGAACTCCGCCGGGGTTTATCTCGGCGCCGAGGGCCAGGACGAACTCTTCCGCGCGCTCGACGACCGTCGCGCGGTCGTTCTGGTACACCCGGCGGATCTTCCCGGCGAGTCGGTTCCCGGAATCCTGCCCTTCGCCGCGGACTTCCTCCTCGACACGACCCGGGCCGCCTACCTGTTGGTGCGCAACGGGATTCGACGTCGGTACCCGAACATCAAGTTCATCCTGTCGCACGGTGGCGGCTTCGTCCCCTACGCGGCCCACCGGCTGGCGCTCACCATCTTCAGCGAAACCGGAGTGAGCCCGGCCGACCTGATCGACGAGTTCGCCGGGTTCTACTTCGACACCGCGCTGTCCTCGAGCGCGTCGGCGCTGCCGAGCCTGCTGTCGTTCGCCCGGCCGGGCCACGTCCTCTACGGCAGCGACTGGCCGTTCGCCCCCGATCCGGCCGTGCTCTACTTCGGCGGCGGCCTCGACGCCTACGCGGGTCTCGACGACGCCCAGCGCCGTGCCGTCGAGCGCGTCAACGCACTCACCCTGTTCCCCCGTTTCGGTGCCGCCCCGGCCATCGCACCGTCGACGCCGGTGCTGAACCGGGTTCGGAGCACGATTCGGCGCCAAGCTTTCCGTGGCATCGCACGGGCGATCGGTCCACGAGCGTAGGCCGGAGGAAGGTTCGATGACAGCCGAACCCATTACACGGAATCGGGTGGACCGGCGACGGGCACGCACGCGCAACGCGCTGCTGGCCGCGGCGACCGCACTGCTGGCCGAGGGGCGGACCGCGGTCAGCATCCAGGAGATCACCGATGCCGCCGATGTCGGATTCGGGTCGTTCTACAACCATTTCTCCTCGAAGGACGAGCTGTTCGAGGAAGCCGTCCGCGCGGTGCTGAACACCTACGGCGTGCTGCGCGATGGCGTGGTCGCGGCATACGAGGATCCGGCGGAGGTGTTCGCGGTGAGTTTCCGGATGACGGGCCGCATGCAGCGCGACTTTCCCGAAGGCGTCCGCGTGATCCTGCACTCGGGCACATCGATCCTCGTTCGCGACGAGGGCCTCGCTCCCCGTGCGCGCCGCGATATCGCGGCCGCGCAGCAGGCGGGCAGGTTCGACCCGATGGATATCGAGATGGCCATGATGGCTGCTGGTGGGGCGCTGCTCGGGCTGCTCCAGCTACTGGATCGCACGCCCGACGCCGATGCCGGGGAGCTGACCGATCAGGTGACCAGCCGGGTGCTGCGCATGTTCGGGATGTCCAAGGAGGCCGCCGAGAGGCTGGCTACGAATCCGCTGCCCCGTGATCTGCCGAAGCCCCTCGGGTAACCACCAGCATCGCCATGTTCGTCAGGAGCTCGATCAGGCTCGACGGCGGCAGCTCGGGGACGCACGACAGGCCTTCGCGCGCGACAGCGTTGACCGTCGCGGTCAGCAGCCCGACGGTGTCGTCGGCCGGACGTGAACCTCTCGCCGCCAGGAAACTCCGGATGTGTCCCGCCCATCGGTGGGCGTGCGCGCGGCACTGCTGCTGTGCGAGTTCACCGACACCGCTCACCTCGAGCAGGGCGAACCTGGCGCCGTACGGCTCACTCTCGATCGCGGCGAAATAGGCGATCAGGGCGGCGCGCAGTGCGACGACCGGTTCGACGGGTCCGGTCTGGTCCGCGAGCGCGCGTGCCACCGCGGCGGCCGCCCTGTCCTGGATCCGGGCATAGGCCGCGACGAGCACCTCGTCGAGAGTGTGGAATTCCTCGTAGAACTGCCGCTTCGACAGCGACGCCGACGCACAGATATCGCTGAGCGAGCAGCCGAAACAGCCGCGCTCCGCGCAGACGCGGGTGGCCGCGTCGAGGAACTGACGCCGTCGTCGCGCCTTGCGCGTCGCGACGGTCTGGCCGCCGTACCGCCTGACATCGGCGGCGGTCGTGGCACACCCGTGTTCCGACTCGTGGGGACGGCGGTCCCGGCCTCCTGTGACAAAGGCCGGGACCGCGTCACCTTCCGGTCCGCGCGAGCCGGAAGTCTCAGTGATCACCGACCAGGTCGAGCGCGATATCGGCGATCATGTCTTCCTGTCCGCCGACAAGCCCTCGCCGACCGGCGACGGTGAGCAGCGTGCGCACGTCCACGCCGTAGGTGGCCGAGGCGTTCTCCGCATGGCGCAGGAAGCTCGAGTAGACACCCGCGTAGCCGAGCGTCAGCGTTTCGCGGTCGACCTGGACGGGCCGGTCCATCAGCGGCCGGACCAGATCGTCGGCCGCATCGGTCAGCTGATCCAGGTTCGCGCCGTGTTCCCAGCCGGTCAGGTCGGCGACGGCGACGAACGCTTCGAGCGGAGTGTTGCCCGCCCCGGCGCCCAGTCCGGCCAGGGACGCGTCCACCCGGGTCACGCCCTCCTCCACCGCGACGACACTGTTCGCCACCGACAGCGAGAGGTTCTGGTGGGCGTGGATGCCGATCTCGGTGCCGGGTTCGAGCACATTCCGGTAGGCACGGACGCGGTCGCGGACACCGTTCATGGTGAGCCGCCCGCCGGAATCGGTGACGTAGACACAGTGCGCACCATAGGATTCCATGAGTTTCGCCTGGTCGGCCAAACCTTCCGGGCTGTTCATGTGACTCATCATCAAGAAGCCGGACACGTCCATGCCGAGTTCGCGCGCGTAGGCGATGTGCTGGGCGGAGATGTCCGCCTCGGTGCAGTGGGTGGCCACCCGCACCGAGCGCACGCCGAGATCGAACGCGCGACGCAGGTCCTCGATGGTGCCGATGCCGGGCAGCAGCAGGGTCGTCAGCCGGGCGAACTGCACCGCGCCCGCGGCGGCTTCGAGCCATTCCCAGTCGGTGTGGCTGCCCGGCCCGTAGTTGAGGCTGCCGCCGTGCAGCCCGTCACCGTGGGCGACCTCGATCGCGTCCACGCCCGCGGCATCGAGCGCGGCGGCGATCCGGGCCACCCCGGCGGGATCGATGCGGTGCCGCAGTGCGTGCATCCCATCGCGCAGGGTGACGTCCTGCAGGAAGATTTCGGCGCTCATCGGACACTCTCCTTCGTGGATGCCGCGATCCGCTCCGCGACGCGCACGGCGGCCGAGGTCATGATGTCGAGATTCCCGGCATAGGCCGGCAGGTAGTGCGCGGCACCCTCGACCTCGAGGAACACGCTGACCTGGTGGGTGACCGGAGTGTCGCCGACCAGGGTGCGCAGCGGAGCTCCGGCTTCGACGGGCGTGATCTGCACGCCCTGCTTCAACCGGTAGCCCGGCACATACGCGGCGACGTCGGCCACCATGGCCAGGATCGACTCCTTGATCCGCGCGTGGACCTCGGCGTCGGCGGTGTCGATGAGCGCGAACACGGTGTCGCGCATGATCAGCGGCGGTTCCGCGGGGTTGAGCACGATGATCGCGCGTCCGCGCTGGGCGCCGCCCACCGCGGCGATCGCGGTCGAGGTGGTCTCGGTGAACTCGTCGATATTGGCTCGAGTGCCGGGGCCCGCGGATTTCGACGCGATCGAGGCGACGATCTCGGCGTAGGGCACCGCGGTGACCCGGGCGATGGCCGCGACCACCGGAATCGTCGCCTGACCACCGCAGGTGACCATGTTGACGTTGTCGGCCGCCACATGCTCATCGAGGTTCACCGCCGGAACGACGAACGGGCCGATCGCGGCGGGAGTCAGATCGATCAGGCGTTTGCCGAAGGGGGCGAGGGTGGCGGCGTTGGCCTTGTGCGCGCCCGCCGAGGTGGCGTCGAAAACGATCTCGATGTCATCGAAATCCGGTAGCCCGATCAGACCCTCGACACCATCGGAGGTGATCTGCACACCCAACCGGCCGGCGCGGGCGAGCCCGTCGGAATCCGGGTCGATGCCGACCATGGCGGCCATCTCGAGTGTGTCGGACAGGCGCAAGACTTTGATCATCAGATCGGTGCCGATATTGCCCGATCCGATGACGGCGACTTTGGTGCGGCTCATCGCTGTTCCTCCAGGGTGAAGTCGACGGTGCCGAGCGGCCCCGAACGCTGAGTCAGTTCCGCGTGGACCCGCGCGCCGGGCACCAGCGGCGCCATCGGCCCCAGCGCGCCGGAGAGCACGATCTCGCCCGCGCGCAGCGGATCTCCCAGCGCCTGAGCGGTGCGCGCGAGCCAGGCCAGCGCCAGCAGTGGGTCGCCGAGGCAGTCCACGCCTTTTCCGCGCGAGACGATCTCGCCATCGATGCGCATGGCCATCGTGATCTCACGCGGTTCGAAGTCATCGAGGGAGAGCCGCTGTTCGCCCAGCACGAACCAGCCGCTCGAGGCGTTGTCGGCCACGGTGTCGCCGAAGGTGATGTCCCAGCCCGCGATTCGGCTGTCCACGATCTCGAGTGCGGGTGCGGCGTAGTCGATGGCGCCGCGCACCGAGATGGGATCGAGGTCGTCACCGGTCAGGTCGGCGCCGAGGACGAAGGCCAGCTCGGCCTCGATCTTGGGCTGCAGCAGCCTCGGCCGCTGCGACAGCGGCGTCGTGCCCGCGTCCATGTCGCCGAAGAGCACGCCGAAGTCGGGCTGGTCGACACCGAGCTGACGTTGCACCGCCGTGGAGGTCAAGCCGATCTTGTGCCCGACGACGCGGGCGCCCTCGTCGATCCGTCGGCGAGTGCCCAGCCTCTGCACCGCGTAGGCCAGGTCCACGTCGTCGGCGCCGATCAGGTCACGCACCGCGGCCACGGGCACGCCCAGCTGCGTCGCGGTCGCCAGTCGCTCGGCGGCGGCGAGGACGGCGGGCAGTTCGCTGGTGGTCGTGGTCATCGGGCTTCCTCCAGGGGGCTCGGCGCGGCGGACGCCACGACGCGCAGGGGGCTGTGGTTCGCGGTCAACATCGCGGGCGTGACGGCGAGGCGGGCCAGCAGTGCGGTGACCAGCTCGCTCGCGTCGGATTTCGCGCTGATCCCGAACACGTATCGGTCCGGGCGGAGCAGGACCGTGCCACCCTGGGCGACACCGGCTTTGGCGAACCACCGGGCCATGTCCCCGGTGTAATCCTCGACGTCGGCGTAGTCGGTGGCGGCGACCCGGGCCTCGCCCGGCTCGCCCTGCGGACGGCCACCGGTCGCGTACACGGTCACGAACTGCGTGCCGAGTATCTGCAGGGCATTGCGCTGGGCGACACTGAGTCCCGCACGCGGATCGACACCGTAGCCGACGACGGCGAAGCCGAGGCCGAGCGCTTCGTCGAGGCGCTGGTGGCGGCCGTCGAAGGTGCGGATCTCCGGCTGCGGTGCCAGCGTGCCCTCGACGCCGCGCGTCCACTTGCGCGGGAGCCCGAAGTAGGCACCGCGCTTGAACCGCGGGGACGGCTTCATCTTCGCCTCCCGGATCCAGGTGTTGAGTCCGGGGACCTTCAGCGCGGTGGCCAGGGCGATATCGCGGGCACCCGCGGCGAGCTTGTTGTCGATCGAGACGAGGCTCTTGTTCAGCACCGACAGATCGATCATCGCCTTGGCGTGGGGCCGCCGCTCGGTCTCGTAGGTGTCGAGGAGATCGAGACTCGCACGGTGCTGGATGATGGCGCCGAGCTTCCAGGACAGGTTGTCGGCGTCGCGGACACCGGCGTTCATGCCCTGGCCGATGAACTGGGGCGTCATGTGCGCGGCGTCGCCGGCGAGCAGGACGCGTCCCTCACGCCACTGGTCGGCGACCACGGCGTTGAAGGTGTAGACCAGTTTGCGCAGCACCGTCACTTCGTCGGGATCGACGTAGTGGGCGATGAGACTGCGGACCTGGTCGGGGTCCTCCATCTCCTCTTTGCTCTGCTCATCGTTGAGCATGAACTCGAAACGGTGATGCCCACCAGGCTGCGGACACGACACCGTCGGCAGCTCGGGATCACAGACGAAGTTGAAGTACGGCAGATGCCGGAACGCGTCGACACCGTCGTTGGCGAGCAGATCGACCACGAGCCAGCGTTCGGGGTAGCTCGTACCGGTCATATCGATGCCCAGTTGCGTGCGGACCACGCTGCGGCCGCCATCGCAGCCGACGAGGAACTTCGCCCGTACCTCTTCCGAGGTGGCCGCATCGGTGTCGGCGGCGTGTTTGCCGTACCCGGTCCCCTGACATTCGGCATGCCGCACGAGCACACCGTCGGCGTCCTGATCGAAACCGAGGACCTCCCGGCCGCGGCGAACCGTCACGTGCGGGTAGCGCTCGAGGGCGTTCTCGAGCGTGTTCTCCAGGTAGGGCTGGTACAGGAAGTTGGCCACCGGCCAGCCCAGCGGGCGCGAGACCTGGTTGAACTGGGCGAGCACCGAGCCGTCACGGCGCACCCACTGCACGGTGCAGTCGAGGTTCATCTGCGCCGAGGCTTCGTCGGCGACACCGGCGGTCTGGAAGATCCGCATGCCTTCGTCGTCGGTGTACACCGCCCGCGCCAAGCCGTAGAACTCCGGTTCGCGCTCGAGTACCAGGACCCGCACGCCGCGACGGCCTAGCAGGTTCGCCAGGGTCAGCCCGGTGGGCCCCAGTCCGACGACTACCACGTCGTAGTCGAACGATGTCATCGCGCCATGCCTCCGGTGAGTTGGGGGACAGTGATCTCGGGGGTCCGCAGGGTCCGAACGACCTGCCGGAACTGCGTGAACTTGTCCAGCACGGTCTCGCCGACCGGCGTGTGACCCCAGATACTGATGCCCTGGTAGGTGGTCGGCTCCCACGTCGATTCGCGTTCCGGACCGAACACGATCGGATTCCAGCCGACCTCGAGTTCGAATCCGGACGGGGTGACGCAGTAGAAGGACAGCTCCCGATCATTGGTGTGCTGGCCGACCGACCAGGCCATCCGGAAGCCGAGATCGGTGACCCGCCCGTAGGCGGCCAGCACGTCGTCGAGCGAGCCGGACTGAATGTTGATGTGCTGCACCCGGGTTCGGATCGGGTCGATCTTCACTCCGCGGATGTTGGCGATCGCGATCGAGTGGTGCCGCTCGTTGACCCGCAGGAACCGGATCTTGAGCTTGAGACCGGAGACGTTCTCGTCGATGTAGTCGCTGAGCCGGGAGTCGAAGACCGTCTCGTAGTAGCCCCGCAGTGATTCCGGCTCCCTCGACACGATCGCGACATGTCCCATGCCGGCTTCGCCGGTCACCCACCCGGAGCTGAGCATGCGCAGCGGCTCGGGCGTGGTCACCGGGACGGTGAAGATCTCCTGCCGGATCCCCTTGGGGCCGGCGAACCGCCACAGACGCTCCACGCCACGGCGGGCCGCGTCCTCGGCACTGCCTTCGGCGATCGGCACGCCACGATCGGACACCCGCGCGATGATCCGGTCGAAGGTTTCGTGATCGTCGACCTGCCAGCCGACGGCCGTCACGTCCTCCTGCGGACCCTGCTCCACCAGGAAACGGCACGCGTGCTCATCGAGGCGGAACCGCACCGTGGAGCTGTCGACGTCGTCGGCGTGCATGCCGATCGCGTCGGCGCCGAAGCGACGCCACTCGCCCAGCCGCGCCGACTCCACGACGACGTAGCCCAGGTGCACCGCCCCGAAGACCGACCCGTCGCCGGGTACGAGGCCGCTCATCGCTCGGCCTTCAGGTACGCGATCGCGAGGGTGTTGAACAGTTCGGCCCGCTCCCACTGCGCCCAGTGCCCGGTGCGCGCGACCAGGTAGAGGTCGCAGTTGGGCATGGTCTCGGCGAGCATCCTGCCCCCGGACGGCCGGTTGACCTTGTCGTCCTCACCCCACACCACCAGCGTGGGGTGCGCCACCTCGCTCAGGCGCGAATCCCGGGTGAAGTCCATCCGCCAGAGCGTGCGCAAAGCGAACAGGCCCGAGGGCCGGCGCAGCGGCGGGTTGGCGACGACCTCGGGGTCGATGCTGGCCCGGTAGCGCTCCTCGATCACTTCGTCCGGCACCGTCGCACCGTCGTACACCAGGAACTCACGGATGAAGCGGATGATCTTCTCGCGACTCGGGCCACTGCCGGGGTAGTACGCGAGGAGCTCCTGCAGACCCTTGGTCGGCAGGGCACGCGTGGAACCGACGCCGCCGGGGCCCATCAGGATCAGGCGGCCGACCTTGTCGGGACGGTCCATCGCCAACCGCAGCGCCGCTGCCCCGCCGTAGGAGTTGCCGATCAGGTGCGCCGAGTCGATCTGCAAGGCGTCGAGGAACTCGCCGAGCACACGCGCCAGGTCGCCGAAGGGATCGGACTGGTCGACGTACTTCGACGACCGTCCGTAGCCCGGCATGTCGAGCACGAGCACCCGGAAGTGCTGCGCCAGCGCCTCGATATTGCGCGAGTAGTTCGACAGCCCGGTCGCGCCGGGGCCGCCGCCGTGCAGCAGCACGACCGCGGGTCCTGATCCGAACTCGGTGAAGTAGATCTCGCGGTTGCCGACCTGGACCGTGCGCCCGGTGTCGACTCCCTTGTCGATGCTTGTCACGATGTACCTCCCAGTGAAGTTGATAATATCATCACCTCCGATCGAATCCACGTCAAGTGTTTCTGATGAAATACTCAGAACTGGTGGTTTGACCGGTCCTCATCCGAGCAGCAGGACACGGTTCGCGGTCTGGCGATCCATCTCGTCCTGCATCACCCGGCGCACCCGCTCGGCGAACTCCCCCGGCGACTCCCCACCCTCCGGCCCCATCGCAGGCAGCACCGCGGTCCGAACCTTGGTCGGCAGCGGGATGTAGGGGAACAACCCCGCGATTCCGACGGTGAGCCCCCACGGCAACGACAGCGTGATCGGGAGCCGCTTGAGCCGCAGCGCCTTGTCGAGGCGAAGCAAGCGCGCCAGCGCACGACCATCGGACAGGCAGATCAGCGACTCCCCCGCCCCCGACGTGACCACCGGAACGATCGGCACCCCCGCCTGGATCGCCAGCCGCGCGAAACCGGTCCGCCCGTCGAAGATGATCCGGTTGCGCTCGCCCCACGACTTGAACGCGTCGACATCACCCCCGGGAAACACGAGGACATGCTCGCCACGCGCGAGGGCCGCCAGGGCGTTATCACCGGTCGCGGGCTCGGCCCCCATCTTGGCGAGCAACGGGCCGAGCCCCATCGCCCAGGCCATGTGATGCGTCAGGACGACCGCCCGTCGCGGATCCCCGATGCGGACATAGGCCGATCGCGCGGCCAGGACATTCAGATCGAAGACACCGCCGAAGCCGTGGTTGGCCACGAACAACGCCGGCCCCGATGCCGGTTCGAGCACGCCCCCTACTTCGTGGCGGTGATACCACCGGAACGCCCCGAGCAGAATCCTCACGACAACCGGCGCCCGCGCGGATTCGACCCCCTTCCCACCCTGCGGCGCGTCGTCGAACGACTCATCGTGAAGCGGCTGAACACCACTGTCAGGCACTACTTCTCACTTCCCGCGCTTGTCGCCGCGCTATGACACGAACACCGGACAGCACTCCTATCAATGATCGCAACATTGATATTTTGATCATATTTGATCAACACATTCATATGACTGTGAGTTCACCCACTGGGGCCGGTCGTGCCCGCCATCGGACGACGAGGCCATGCGGTGGCCACCCCCGACGGCACAGCCCCGGTACGCCAGACTGGGAGACGATGAGCACCAGCACCCCGGACGGCCACGCGATTCGCCGACGTCCACGCGACCGCCGCGCCACGATCCTCACCGCGGCCGCCGACGCCTTCGCCCGGGCGGGCTACCACGGCACGTCCATGGCCGAGATCGCCACCGCCGTCGGGATCTCCTCGGCGGCGCTGTACCGCCATTTCCGCAACAAGCAGGAGTTGCTCGGCCACTGCCTGATGTCCGGCATGGACGCGACGGTGTCCCGGCTGGAGGCCGCCGCGGTCCAGGACGCGAGCGGGCATCGGGTCTTCGAGGAACTCGTCGCCATCGCGCTCGAGCTGCGCGGGCTGCCGAGGCTGTGGCAGCTCGAGTTCCGCAACCTCACCGCCGCGCACCGCTCTTCGGTGTTGATCCGGGCGGTTCGATTGACCGGCTACCTGCGCCGGGCAGTGCGCGCGCGGCGCCCAGAACTATCCGACCATGATGTCGAGCTGCTGAGCTGGTGCGTTCTCTCGGTGGCGGTCAGCCCGTCGTACCACCGCCAGCAGTTGCCGCCGACGACATTCACCTCGGTGCTCGACGCCGCGATCCTGCGACTCCTCGCCACCGAATTGCCTCCGGGCGGGACCTCGCCCCGCACGTCGCGTCCGGCGCCGCCGCTGTCCCCTGAGTTCGAACGAATCACCCGACCCGAGCGCCTCATCGGCGCGGCGGCGCGCCTGTTCAACACGCGAGGCTATGCCGCGGTGGGCATCGAAGACATCGGCGCCGCCGTCGGCGTGAGCGGACCCGCGCTGTATCACCACTTCGCGAGCAAGGCCGACCTGCTCAACGAGATCATCGTGCGCAACGAGCAGTGGATCGGCCTCTACACCTCCCGCGCACTGGCCGAGGGCCGCGACGCCCGCGAGGCGGTACATCTGCTGATGGAATCGTTCGTGGGATTCGCGCTCCAGCAGCCGGACCTGCTCGGTACCACCGTCAGCGAGGTCGGACACCTACCGGAACCGCAGGCCACGCGCTACCGCCGGATCCATCGCGACGGCATCCTGAACTGGGCCCGGCTGTTGCAGACGGCCCATGCCGAACTGCCACTCCCGCAGGCCCGCATCCTCGTCCAGGCGATCGGCACCGTCGTGATCGACGCCGTGCGCAACCCGCGCGCCCTCGGCCACCGGAATCTCGCGGGCGCGTTGATCGCCATCGGTGACCGGATCGCCCTGCACGACTGACTCGCTCATCAGCTTAGCGGTGGTCAACTTAATGCGAGAACGACGATCTCATGATCTGGTACCAGCGGCTCTCAGATTGAATCTACTTAGCCGAAAATAACTTACGGTTGCGTAGCGCTTCGGCGCGAACCCACAATGGCCCACGGCGCGCATCGGATCCGCGCATTCCACCTCACTCCCGGTCGTCTCGACCGGCCTGTCGAAGGGACTCGGCCGTGGGCCACTACAAGAGCAATGTCCGAGACCTCGAGTTCAATCTGCTCGAGGTCTTCGGCCTGGCGGACGTGCTGGGCAGCGGCGCGTTCAGCGACCTCGACGGCGACACCGTGCGCACGATGCTGGTCGAAGCAGCGCGGATCGCCGAGGGTCCCGCCGCCGCGTCGTTCGCCGACACCGACCGCAACCCACCTCAATTCGACCCCGCGACCCACACCGTGCAACTACCGGAGGCGTTCAAGCGCTCGGTACGGGCGTGGCAGGACGGCGAATGGTGGCGCATCGCGAAATCCGAGGCCATCGGCGGTATTCCGGCGCCTCGCATGCTCGCCTGGGCGATCAGCGAGCTCATTCTGGGCGCCCAGCCGGCGGCGTACATGTACCTGACCGGGCCCGGTATGTCCGATATCGTCGACCGCATCGGCACCGAGGACCAGCGCCGCTGGGCCAGGATCGCCGTCGAGAAGAGCTGGGGCGCGACCATGGTCCTGACGGAGCCCGACGCGGGCTCCGACGTCGGCGCGGGCCGCACCAAGGCGGTCCAGCAGGAGGACGGCTCCTGGCATATCGAGGGCGTCAAGAGGTTCATCACCGCGGCCGATGCCGACGATCTGTCCGACAACATCATCCACCAGGTCCTGGCCCGCCCCGAAGGCGCCGGCCCCGGCACCAAAGGGTTGAGCCTTTTCCTGGTGCCGAAGTTCCACTTCGACTCCGAGACCGGCGAACTCGGTGACCGCAACGGTGTGTTCGTCACCAATGTCGAGCACAAGATGGGGCTCAAGGCCTCGGCCACCTGCGAGCTCACCTTCGGCGGCCACGGCGTGCCCGCCAAGGGCTGGCTCGTCGGCGACGTCCACAACGGCATCGCCCAGATGTTCCAGGTCATCGAGGAAGCGCGCATGATGGTCGGCACCAAGGCCATCGCGACCCTGTCGACCGGCTACCTCAACGCGCTGGAATACGCCAAGACCCGCGTCCAGGGCACCGACCTGACCCAGATCGCCGACAAGACCGCACCGAAGGTGACCATCAGCCACCACCCGGATGTTCGGCGCTCGCTGATGATGCAGAAGGCCTACGCGGAGGGCCTGCGCGCGATCTATCTCTACACCGCCGCCCACCAGGATCCCGCAGTCGCCCAGCATGTCTCGGGAGCGGACGCCGAGTTGGCCGCGCGGGTCAACGATCTGCTGCTGCCGATCGTCAAAGGTGTCGGCTCCGAGCGCGCTTACCAGTACCTGACCGATTCGCTGCAGACCTTCGGCGGCTCCGGCTTCCTGCAGGACTACCCGATCGAGCAGTACATCCGCGACGCCAAGATCGACTCCCTCTACGAGGGCACCACCGCCATCCAGGCGCAGGACTTCTTCTTCCGCAAGATCGCCCGCGACCGCGGCGTGGCCCTGGCCCATATCGCCGACCAGGTCCGGGCGACCGCCCAGCCCGAATCCGGCACCCCCGAGTTCAAGGCCGAACGCGCAATTCTGCTGACCGCGCTCGACGACGTGCAGGCCATGACCGCCACCTTGACCCAGCACCTGCTCGCGGCCGCGAACGACAGTCGGGAGCTGTACAAGGTCGGGCTCGAATCGGTCCGTTTCCTGCTGGCGGTCGGCGATCTGCTGATCGGGTGGCGACTGCTGGTAGCCGCGGAAATCGCCTCGGCCGCACTCCCGTCCGCCGGATCGGACCGTGACTTCTACGCGGGCAAGATCGCGGTGGCGTCCTTCTTCCTCCGAACCGTGCTGCCCCGGCTCGGTGCCGACCGTGCCGTGATCGCGGATATCGACCCCGCCATCATGGATCTCGACGAGGCCGCCTTCTGATCGCGGGACCGGCGCCCACCATGTCCTGGTCGGCGCCGGTCCGCGCAGAACTCACTGCTTTCCGGCCGCCGGGACAGCCCGGCGTTCCAGCCCCTTCCGGTCGTAGAAGATCGTCGCGGCCAGGCCGATGACCAGTCCGATCAGCAGGCCGAGCAGGGCCATCCCCACGCCGTGCGCCAGGCCCGAACTCGCCCGGGCGTCGTAGTAGAGAATCGCCCGCACCGCGATGAAGATCTGGTGCATCGGTTCGAAGGTCGACAGCCACGCCATGGCCCGCGGCGTCGCCTCGATCGGCACGGTTCCGCCCGCGGAGGGCAGGCCGAGGACGATGAACACGATGAGATTCACGAGCATCCCGGCCGCACCGAAGATCGCCAGGATGGACAGCGCGGTGATCCCGACCGCCACAATCGCGAGCACCCCGTAGAGGAACAGCATCGGAGCACGCTCGATCGACATCCCCAGCATCGTCGCGACGGCCAGGTAGATCCCGGACACCACTGGCGCGACGACCACCAGAATGCCCCATTTGAGCAGCAGCGTCCGCACGCGCGAGATCGGCGTCGCCGGGTAGTGGACGTACCAGGGCCCGTACTCGGTCGGCGCGAAGCCCAGTGCCGAGTCCACCATCGCGTGGATGATCATCGCGCCGGTGAACCCGGCCAGCAGCAACAGCAGGGTGTAGAAGAACGCCGACAGTCCCCCACCGGCGCCGTCGGGGAGCTCACGGAAGGGCACGACCACCACCGAGACGGGCTCGGCCATGGCGAGCCGGCTCACGCCGGAGAGCTGGGTAGCGGGTGCGTCCGATGTCGGCTGGAGCTGGTTCTGCACCCGCTCGAGCAGTTGCGCGCCTACCGCTTTGTTCGCCGCGTCCGTCGCCTGAGTGGTGATGCGCAGCATGATCTGCGTGGCGTAGGCACCCGCCGCCGGATTCGATTCGACGGTGATGACGGGCCAATCGACATCGCCGGGCACGACACCGGCCGCGCCCAGGATCGACACACGCTTGGTTAAGTCACTCGGGATGACGATCGCCCCGTAGATCTCGCCGTTGAGCATGGCCCGATGCAGCTCCGGCAAGCCCATCTCACGCAGCGCGACCTTGTCGGCGGGGATCTGCTGAACCATCGAGGCCGCGATCTGATCGCCGACATTGACCTGCTCACCTCCGACGGTGTCGCCGACATCGAGGTTGACCAGTCCGATCGGGAAGTCGTGCATGTTCTTCTCCGGGTCGACGATGTATCCCAGATACATGGTCGCCAGCAGTGCCGCGAGCACCGCGACAACAGCACCGGGACGCAGCCACCTCGCAAGATTCCTACCGGTGATCGCCATGGAACCACTCCTCTACCGTCAGCTCGGCAACTTCGTCGCAACCCACCACGTCGATCATCGAGCACCGGCTCTTGGCAGGTCAAGCTATTCCTGATGAAAAGATCAGCACGTGTCGCCGGATACCGGGAGCTCGGTGGCGCCGCCACGGAGTTCGACCCGGATTCCCGTGTCGGCCACGGTCACGGACTCCGGCCGAAGCCCGAGCGGATAGTCGCGCAGGCTCTCCGTGAGCAGGTCGGCGATCTCGTTCGCCAGTTGCGGCGGGACCCCGCGAGAAGAGACGATCTCGACGCGGATCGCCCCGTCTTCGATGTAGGGGCGCAGCCGCACCGACACCACGCCGATGACCCCGGTGACATCGACCGTGCCGTCGGCAGCGGACATCCCCACCTCCCCGGCCAGCCCGTGCAGCGTGCGCTGGATCGCCTCGGCGCTCCAGTCGACGCGCGCCTCGGAGCTGCCCACGGTGGCCGAAGCCCCGCCCTGCGCCATCGAGACCTGATGCAGTGTCGCATGGACCGCCATCCCGACCGCCGGACCGAACTGCGCGTCGTCGCCATCCACGGTCAGCTCGGGAATCCGCCGGTCGATCAGACTGAATACGACCGGTCGCGGACCGAGATCCACGTCCACCGAGGAGCCGAGGTCGTCTCGCAGGCCGGCCGCGAGGCAGCCCTCGATCCGGTTCCGCAGATACAGCTCGACCGACACGATCCCGATCGTCGCCAGCACGAGCGAGACGACCAGGCCGAGAGTGATGCCGCGCGCGATTCGTCGCCGCACACTCCCACCGGGCACGTTGCCGTTGTCGACGGGATCCAGCTCTCGAAGCTTCATCAGTTCTCCTCCAGATTCCCCCTGGCGGGCCGGGGAGACGATCCCGGGCACAATCGCCACACCAACATGGCGATGATGAAATCATCATATCTGACGCAAAGCTCCATGTTGCGTGACGTCGCGCACACGCTTCCTGTCGGAGGTCTGCGGATCGCCTGAGAATTCTCTGGCAGCAATTGACTGACCATGTCGTCATCTATGACGGTCTATAGCAGCAGTGAGCGCCTCCGCCGATGATGCCGGTCGCACTCCCTGCCCAGACCCTCCGGCGGAACGACTTCGGTGCAAGAAGACCGGTTCAGCCACGTATCGCATCGCATCTGATACTTTCATCAGCGATTCGCGCATCGCTTCGCCCGATCAGCTCGATCGAGCACTCCCCACCCCGCAGCCCATCCCCGTTCGGGCGGACTCCGACCGCGCCGAGCGGGACTTCGCGATGCGACCGAAACAACCGAAGGAAAGGACATTCTCGTGAACGAATCCGATACTCCATCGCGCGCCGGCGTGAGCCGCCGCCGCATGCTGGGAGGAGCTGTCGCAGGCACGCTCGGTGTCGCCGCGGCCACGGCTCTCCCCCTCGGTACGTCGACCCGGTTCGGCGCGGCTGGAACCGCCCGCGCCCAGCAGCCCGCTCCGAGCGGTACCTACCGCATCGATCTGCATTCCCACGTCTTGCCACCGGACTACCGCGCGGCACTGCTCTCGCATGGGCACTTCACGATCGGCGGCTATCCCACGCCCCAGTGGTCGCCCGAATCCGCGCTGGAATTCATGGACTACTACGGCATCCAGGCGCAAGCCCTGTCGGTGTCCGATCCCGGCGTCGGTTTCCTGCCCGCGGGCAAGGAAGCCAACGACATGGCCCGATACTGCAACGACTACGTCGCCGGACTCACCAAGCAGCACCCCACCCGCTTCGGTTCCTTCGCCGTCCTGCCCATGCCGGACATCGCAGCCTCGGTCGCCGAGGCGATCTACGCCCTCGACGTCCTGCACGCCGACGGCATCGTCCTGCTGTCCGCCTACAACGGCGTCTATCTGGGCGATCCGCTCTACGAGCCCTTGATGATCGCGCTGAACGACCGCAAGGCCTACGTCTTTGTCCACCCAGCCGCTATCCCGGACGACGCCAAGCCGAAGCTGCCCCTGCCCGACTTCCTCGAAGAGTTCACCTTCGACACCACCAGGGCCGCGACGATGATGATGCTGACCGGCGTCACCCAGCGGTACCCCAACATCCGGTTCCAGCTCTCCCACGCCGGCGGCACCCTGCCTTTCCTGTCCTGGCGGATCGGCGTCGCCTCCGAGACGGCCATCGGCGAGAACTGGCCCGAGGGCCTGGGCAAGCCGTCGCTGCTCGACACGAAGACCCAGATCTCGCGATTCTTCTACGACACGGCTCTCAGTGCCTCCAATGCCGCGATGTCGGCGGTGTCGGCCGTGACCACGCGTGACCACATCGTCTTCGGCTCCGACTGGCCGTTCAGCGCGACCACCCTGCCGCAGTCCGGAACCCACGACCCCGCCCCGGGTCTCAGCGACATCTTCGACGCCGAACAGCGCATGGAAGTCGAGCACCACGCCCCGCTTCGCCAGCTTCCCAGGCTGGCCGCGGCGGTCAACGCGGGCTGATCTCCACGTCTGACCACGGGTCGGGCGCGGGGCTCCCCACGCGCCCGACCCGGGCCGACTTGGACCGACCTACGACCCGGCGGCGGACGCGGAACGTGCCGCCGGAACTCAGATCTCCGGCAAGGCACGTCGACTGATGTCGTGAGCCTCTTCCGCCCCCAGGCCGAGCATGCGCAGGAGATCTTCGGTCACCTGGTCGACGGCCGCGGCGTCGTCACGGTTCGTCTGTTCGTGCAACAACTGACCGAGGCGCAGCGCGGCACCCGACACGATCACCAGCGCGAGTTCGACATCGCGCACCCGGAACCGACCAGCACGCATACCTATCTCGATATCCCGGCGCGCTCGTGCGGCCACACCCCTGTCCGACCCGGCGTAGACCAGTCCCTCCGCGAGCAGAACCTTGCTGGCGGTGGGTTCACGCCGATGTACCCTGCCCACCAAACGAAAGCTCTGCGCAAAGACGTGCGCCGGGTCTTCGAGGTCTGCCGTCAGTTCGTCCAGCGCACCACCGAGCCGGTCGAGCACCTCCCCTACTGCCACCTGCAGGAGTTGCTCCCGGCTCGAGAAATGGTTGTAGAACGACCCCATGCCCACGTCCGCGGCCTGGGTGATCTCCAGAATGGGCACATTGAGCCTGCCCTGCGCGATGAAGACCTGCGCCGCCGCGACGAGCGCTGCCCGAGTCCGGGCTTTCCGCCGCTCCAGCCGATTGGTGCCGCCAGTGTCATCCATCGTGCCCTCCACACCGAGCCAGTCGATTACCGATCACACAAATGACCACTATCTCATAGTTGATGCTATCCTCCAGATGATCTCAACTGATGCATACGTCTTAAGTGATGATATCGTCAGTATATGAGCAGCTGATCGGCTAGAAGAAAGTAGCGTTCATGGCACACACCGTTCTCCGTGCGATCGACGGCTGGTGGCTGCTGACCTCTGCGGGCGCGGCCCGGATCGCCACCGACGCCACCACGACCGCCGCACTTCTCGCCGACCGCTCCGCGATCACCCAGGCGGCGCGAACCACCGATCCGGTCCCAGTGCACGAACTCTCGTTGGTCTCCCCGGTCACGGTCCCGTGCCGGGTGGTCGCCCAGATGACGAACTTCGCCTCCCACGTGAAGGATTCCGGCGGAGATCCCGGATCGGTCCCGCTCACCTTCTTCAGGAAGGCATCGGGATCGATCAGTGGCCCCCACGACGAGGTCGTCCGTCCGAGCCATGTGCGACTCCTGGACTACGAAGTCGAAATCGGGTTGGTGTTCGGCAGGGAAATGCCCGTCGGTACCGAGATCGACTCCGGCAACCTCGGCGACTACATCGCGGGACTCGTCGTCACCAACGACATCTCGGCGCGCGACGTGCAATTGCCGCAGACCCAGTACTACGAGGGCAAGTCGTATCCGACGTTCACCCCGACGGGACCAGCACTGGTTCTCCTGGAAGCAGGCGAACTCGACCGGTTCGTCGACTTGCGGCTACGGCTGTGGGTCAACGGTGAGAAGCGCCAGGACATGACCGTGGCCGACATGATCTACCAACCGCTCGAGACCGTGCGGGCGCTGTCGCGATTCCAGCGGATGAGTGCCGGCGATCTGCTGCTCACCGGCACTCCGGTGGGAACCGCGATCAGCGCTCCACCAAAACCGGTGGAGATCATCGGCGCGATACTGCCACCCAAGATCAAGTGGAAACTCTTCTTCGACCGCCAGGCCAAGAACCCGAAGTACCTGCGCGACGGTGACGTCATCGAAGCGACGGTCGCCACCGATGACGGCGCGATCGATCTCGGACGACAACATACGACCGTGCGGTACGCGTAGCGATCGCCTTGGGCAAGCACTCCCTATCGGATGGCTCTCGACCGGCCGATCAGCCAGGTCGACCGAGCCGGGTCAGCGCCAGCCTTCGGGGACGTGCCCGAACTCCCACGAAGAATGACTGACCACTGGGAAAGGCACCGTTATCGGACCTCAGCGCCTCCGACCAACGGCCCCCGACCCGACTACCTGCAATCCCGTGACCACGGAAGGCACATCGTCGCGGGATCCGAGCCTCAGCCGACAGTGCGGAATCCACGGTCGACATAGACCAATGGAGCCGGTATCGGGTTGGTTCGAGCAACGGTGACCTGCCCGATCAACACCATATGGTCACCTGCCTCGTGTCGATTGACTGCGCGGCAATCGAGGGTAGCCAACGCATCCCCGACCACCAACGCACCGCCAGGCGCGCGTGTGAGTTCGCCACCGGTGAATTTCTCTCCCAGGCTGCCGGCGAACCGGCGGGCGGTGTTCTCCTGGTCCGCAGCGAGAACACTGATCGCGAACCGCTCGACCCGAGCGAAAACGGGATACGAGCGAGCCTTGCGTGCAAGGCAAACCAACAACAGTGGCGGATCGAGCGAGACCGAGCACAACGAGCTGGCGGTGAACCCGTAAGGCGTGCCGTCCTCGTCCTCGGCGGTGACGACCACGACGCCCGAAGGAAATCGCGACATCGCCAACCGGAAATCGTCAGCGGAGCACTGCTGCTGTTCGGCCGTGGTCACGCGGGTACCTCCTGACGAGTCGTGGAAGGGTTTCGGGTGCTGGCGGCGAACACACCAAGGGCCACCACACTCGCGCCGATCCCCAGCGCTACCACCGCGTGCCAACCGAACTGAGCCCACAACGCCGCGCCCAGCGCCGAACCGGCACTGATACCGGCGAACCGAGTGAAGAAGTACAGCGTGTTGAGTCGGCTGTGGTCGCGGGCTGCCGCGCCGAACAGTGCGGCCTGATTCACGACTTGGTTGCCCCACAATCCGACATCGACGAGTATCGCGCCGAGGACGACCACCGGCCAGCCAGGTGGCCCCGCAATGACGAGCCAGCCCACGACGAGCATGCTGATCAAAGCCGTCTGGGTCAGGCGAACCCCGTGCTGGTCCGCGATGCGACCGGCGACCGGCGAAGCCAGTGCACTCACCGCGGCGATCATTCCGAAGGCTCCCAAAGCCGCCGAGCCGAACCCGAATTCGGAATGGAGCTCGAAGGTGATCGTGCTCCAGAAGGCGCCGAAGGCGATCCCGACCAGGCCACCCGAAACGCAGATTCCCGCGACGGCGGGCCTGCGAATCAGCACGGCCATCGAGCGCATCAGCTGCGGATAGGTCAACGATTCGGTCGATTGTGCGGTGGAGGGCAGCGCCCGCAGGAGCAGTACCGTCACCACGATCATGGCCGCCAGCGAGCACCAGTATGCGCTGCGCCAGCCCACCCATTCGGCCATAGCTCCCGCGTAGGCGCGGGAGCAGACGATGCCGATGAGCAGACCTGCTTGCAGGATTCCGACCGTCCGGCCCCGCGCTGCGTCGCCGCCGAGCAGCACGGCCAGCGGGATCACGACTTGCGGGATCGGGGTGAACAGGCCGACCAGGAAGCCCGCGACCACCAGTGCCGTGATCGACGGTGCCAACGCGGAGCAGACGAGTGCGGCGCCCGTCAGTCCCATCATTGTCAGGATCAGGGGCCGTCGGTCCCTGATGTCACCCAACGGCACCAGCAGCAAGATGCCGAGGGCATAGCCGATCTGAGTTGCCGAGAGCACAAGGCTCGTGGTCTCGGCCGTCGCGCCCAGATCGGCGCCGATCTGCGGCAGCAACGGTTGTGTGAGATAGATGTTGGACGAAGTCACTCCGCAGGTGATCGCCAACAGCACAGTCAACCACCGTGACATACCGTTCCCGTTCATCACCCGGTGACCGGATCCGGATCCACCGCGACACCGGGCACGACGGTGAACTCGGCGTCGAGCGGGCCCTTGCTGCGATAGACCGCGAGCGTGTCCCGCAACGCGGTCAAGGAGATGCCGCGTTGCGAGCCCGCGGCGATCTGTGCGCGCTCGGGATGGGAGAAGTAACTTCCGCCGCTCTGGTGTCTGCCCGCCGCGATCGCGCCCGGTAGGTCGGCGAGCACGGCCGAGAGCAGTTCGGTTCCGCTGCGGTTCACGACGTCGTCCTGATAGATGACGGACCGGCCCGCGTCAGGGACAGCCAACTGGCCGATGATCGGGCCCGCGTCGATCTGTTCGTCCTCGATCAGATGCGCGGTGATTCCGAAGGTTCGGTCGTTCTCGATGGCCGAGAACAACACCGGCCACAACCCGCGGCACACGGGCAGCGGAGCTGCGTGCAGGTTGACCACGCCGTGGGCAGGCAGATCGATGACCCGCTGCTTCAGGATCTGGTCGAACCAGTAGATGACGATCAGATCGATGCCTTCGGCACGCATCGCCTCGATCACGTCCGCGCCGTTGACATTCTGCGAATGAACATGGCGCAGGTCGTTGCGCTCGCACAGTTCCGCCACCGAGAGGCGGTCACGTTCGCTACCGGTCACCGCCGAGCGAACCCTGTCGAAGCTCAGCCATGCGTTGTAGAACTGAAACGACGACAGCAGGTAGCCCGCGAAGCCGAGCCCGGAGCGGCGAATGTGCTGGACGGCCTGTTGGGCGGCACTCCCCCGGGCCGGGCGGGTGACGTCGGAGGTGACGATCATCCTCACCTCCGGGTGGCGCGCCACGATTTCCGCCATGGCTGCCCCGGTCTGCGCGCACTCGACGGTGAACAGCGCGATCCGGTATTCGCTCATCGCGCACCAGCTTTCTGTAGTTGGGTGTGGATGTAGTCGGCGAGCGCGTCGAAGGACGCGGTGGTGTCGGGAGCCATGTCGTCGTCCCACTCGACGCCGAGTGTGTCTTCGAGCTCGACCATGAATGCCAGCAGTTTCATGCTGGTCAGCTTCAGCGCACGGATGCTCTGAGGGCCGGTGGTGTCGACGTTCGCGGGCACCGCACCGTCGGTGACCTCGCGCAGTACTTCGACGAGACGGTTGACGAGGTCTGTGTGGGTCACGCGGCGTCCAGTCGCAGCGCGGCGCGCACGACGGCAGGCCAGGTCGACGGGTTGGTGCCGTGCGCGTGGATCAAGGCGAGAGCGATCCGTTCGAGTCCGAAGGCCGCACAGGCGGTGTGGGCAGGTTCGCCGGCGACGGTGATGTCGAACGGTTCGCCGAAGTGCTCCTTGTGGCAGTTGGCACTGGCGACCGCTTGCACGAGTCCGTCGCCGACGGCGACGCACTGCTCGTATTTGAGCTCCTGTTCCTTCTGTGTGGCGCTCATCAGTCGACCCGCCGCGCCGAAGAACGGATCACTGGCGGGAACCACCGACACCTCGAGACCCAACGATTCCAGCCAAACACGCTGCCGCTGGACCCATTCGTCGCGCCAGGCGGTGCAGTCGTCGGCACCGGCGATACGCACGAATTCGCGCATCCGGAAGCTGCGCAGCCGACCGAGTTCGTGAGTGCCCTCCTGCCGATAGCAGTGTGCTTCGGCGGTGAGCACGGTCGGTGCGTCGAGGTCCTGGCCCTCGAACAGCGGGTAGACGTGATAGCAGGTGGCAGGCAGTACGCACAGATCGCTGATCTGCTGGTCGTCATGCCAGTGGCCGGCCTCGGCCGTCCGAGCGGCATCCAGCTCGCGCCACCGCTTGGCCGAGCCGGTGAACGAGTGGATGGTGCCGAGCAGATCGGGGAAGGTGTCGACATAGCCGACACGTTCGAGCAGCGATCGCGAAATCACCGGCGGCACCGCCAGTGGCGTCGGCTGCTGGGGAGCGGCGAGTTCGACCAGCGCGGCGCGCATGCCGGAGATGATGGTGTCGAAGGCATGGTTGGTCACGCTGACACCCGGTGTTTCCGAGGCGATCAGCACGGCGTCGGGGGACGCCAGCAGGGTGTTCGGGGAGATGGTTTCGATGCTCATGGTCATCCTCGCTTCAGCAGGGCAAGTTGGGTATTGGTGGCGATGAGCCGCTCGTTGCCGATCATCAGCCGTGCGGAGTACAGGTCACGCAGGTGACGAGCGACTGACAGCGGGCCCGCTTCGGCGTAGCCGGCCATCCCGCAGATCTCGAGGGCGAGTTCGACGACATCGACCGATCCTCGGGAGACGAGCACCTTCAGGTCGTTGAATTGCATGGTCAACCCAGGCCCACCGAGGGTGTCCAGCGCCGCTGGGTCATCCCAGATCGGGGCATACCGGCGGACCGAATCGGCCAGCAACGCTTCGAGTTGGGTCAGGCTTCGGGCCGCATCGGCTAGTCGCACATCGGTGGTTCCGCGTTTGCGGACCGCGGTTTGGGCGCGTTTGAAGGCATCGGCGGCGACGCCGATCCATACCGCGGCCCACAGGATGTGTGAATGGGGCACCATCGTGGCTGCCGCGATCGTGTCGAACCCGGCGGGCAGCACATGCGAAGCAGGAACCACGGCGTTGAAAGTAAAAGCAGGACTACAGGTTCCGCGCATACCCATCGGATTCCACCCGGGTCCGGTCGGGACGAGCTCGCTCGACGAGGCATCGGCCAGAACCGCCACCTGGTCACCCGCGTCCGCGTCGGCACGGCGGCGTGCGGTCACCAGGTAGGCACCGGCGTGCGCACCGTAGGACACGGTGGGCGCTTTCTTCCTCAGCGCGGCGCGATCACCGTCGAATTCGACCGCGGCCGTCGAGGTGCGCAAGCTACCACCCACGCCGACCTCGGAGGTGATCGAGGCGACGAGCGTGCCGTCGGTGACGTAGCGGGTCAGGGTGGCGGCGAGTTCGGTACCGTCACCGTGGTGGCGTGCAATGCAGGCGATTTGGACTTGGTGCATCGCCCACACCATCGCCGATGCCGAGCACCCGCGGCCCAGTTCCTTCGCGACGCCGACTTGCTCGTTCAGCGACAGCTCTGCTCCGCCGTACCGACGTGCGACGGCCGCGCCTAGCAATCCTGCCTCGTGGATCGCCGCGACGGATTCGGCGGGAAACACTGCTTCCCGGTCGACGGTGGCGGCATGTGCGGAAAGCACCTGTGCTGCAACTGTCTTCGCGACCCTGATCGGGTCGCCGATCGTCATCGGCTCACGACCGACCGTGGTCGTCATGCCGACACCATCGTGTCGTCGTCGATCTGAGTCCGCACCGCGGCGGCGATCGAAGCGACAGAGGTGAATGTCGCTCGGGTAAGCAGCGCTTCGGGAAACTCGATGTCGAATTCGTCCTCGACGGCCATCATGACGTTCACGCTGTGCACCGAACTCATGCCGGCCGCCCACAGATCGGTGTCGGTACCGATGATGGTCCCGGCCGCGCCGAGCGAAGTGTGGGCCAGTACGAGCGAAGTGATGCGTTCTTCCATCGCTGTCCTCCTGTGGTTCTCGTAGTTCAGAGGGGGTCGATCGTGGTGGTGAATTGCAGGGCGACCATCGCGATCGCGTAGTCGCCGTCGTGGCTGAGGCTGACCGAGCCACCGACACACCCGTGCGCCAGTGCTGCGGCCCTGGTGTGCTCGTGTAACCGCAGCATCGGCCGGCCGTCGTCGTGGCTGACGGTCTCGATCTCGCGCCAGCGCAGCGTCGGTAGCGCTGAGGCCAGCGCCTTGAACGTGGCCTCCTTCGCCGCGAACCGGGCTGCCAGCGACGCGGTACCCGCAGTGCCTTGTGCGGCGCAGTAGGCGCGTTCGGTATCGGTGAAGACCCGGTACAGGAATCGCTGTCCGTGACGGGCCAGCACCTGCTCGAACTGCGGTTGATGGACCAGGTCGACGCCGACTTGCGCGAAGCTCACGTGCGGATGCGGTCAGCGGCCAGGTAGTCGGTGAGCATGGCGTTGAATGCCGTTTCGCGACCGTGCAATTCGGTGAGCAGTCGAGCCAATCGCGCCGGGCGCGGTGCCGCGTTACCCGAGGCGATCTCTCTGGCCATGGTGTGCGCCAGATACCAGCGTCGCGACAGTCCTGCCAATGCTTTGGCCACATCGGGAGCCCACGACCGGTCCAGGCCACCGACCAATTGCCCGAGCACGAGCCGTTCGGCGGCGACATCGGCGACATCGGCGACGCCGTCACCAGCTTCCACGTCCACCGCGAAAGCGGCGGCGATGCCGAGTTCGCCGCGGTGAGCCGCGACTTCGGTAGCCAGCAGCTCGATGATCTCGGCTTGATCAGCGGGCCGACCGGCGAGGCCGGAGCAGACAATCGATACGCCTGCTCCAGCCTCACTCATCCGCGACGCGGCGTAGGCGGCCAGGTTCATCCGCCGCGGTTGTGGATGGTTCATGGCATCGGCAACGACCACGTAGTCGTCATGATGTTCGAGCACGACAACGGCATGGGTGAGGTGCTCGAGATTCTCATACGGCGACGGGATGTCGAACGAATCCAGCCCAACGATCAGATCCCCTGCCGCAGCGAGGATCTCGCGCTCGAATCGGATCGCGTCCGACCAATCGGTATGGTGATGCGAGTTCAGCGACAAGCCGGTCACCCGTGCGGTGTTGGCCACCGTGCGCTCGCCACCGGTGAGCCGAGTCGCACTCCGGCGCCCGAATCCGAGCGCCGGGCCGAGTGCACTCAGCGGTTCGGCGACACCCCGTTTGCCGAGGATGTTCGCCAGTGCCTGCAGGAAGCACGTGGCGAACGGGGTGTCGCCCTGCATGGTCAGCCCACCGCCCAACGCCCCGATCATTCCGATGCCTCCTGCAGTACCCGAATCTTGCGCAGCGGCGCCGGGAAGTACCAGTTCCAGCGGCCGAGCATGGTCATCGTGGCGGGGACGAGGATCAACCGGGTGATCGTGGCGTCGACCGCGACCGCGACAGCGCAGGCGATGCCGAGCTGCTGCACCACCGGAATACCGGTCACCCCGAAGGCGGCGAATACCGCGATCATGATCACCGCGGCGCTGGAGATGACGCCGGCGGTGCTCCCGACGCCTTCGGCGACCGCACGCCGATCGTCACCGGTGGCTTCCCACCGTTCCCGGATACGAGACAGCAGAAACACTTCGTAGTCCATCGAGAGGCCGAAAACGACAGCCAGGACCAGCGGTAGCGCCAGGCTCTGCACGTGTCCCAGCGGCTCGATGCCGGTCAGGTCCTTCAACCAGCCCCATTGGAACAGTGCGACGATCACACCGAATCCCGCGCCCACCGAGAGCATGTTGGTGACAATCGCTTTGAGCGGAAGCACCAGACTGCGCAGCAGCAAGGCCAACAGCAGATACGACAGCACCAGCACGAGAGCTGCCACCATCGGCAGCCGCTCACGAACGAGATCGATCAGGTCGACGCCGCTGGCGCCGGCGCCACCGACAGCGACCTGTGCGGTGCTCTCGATTCCGGTGGCGGGAACGATCTCGGAGCGCAGCGATCGCACAAAGGCGCGCGCGGCATCGCTCTCGTAGTCGGCGCGCAGCACGACAGCCAGCACACGGATGTCACCTTCGGCGCCGATAACCTCTGCCGATTCGACCAAGGAGTCAGCGCGCAGGGCCACAGCCAGTCGTCCGGTGTCGGCATCGACCGCACCCCCCTCGCGGGCTTGCAGGGTGATGACGACAGGCGCGTCAGCACCCGGCCCGAGCAGCCGGTGCGCGGTTTCAGCGGCCTGGCGTGCCGAATTCTGCCCCGGCAGCTGACGCAAGGTGTCATCGCCCATCCGCAAGGACAAGACCGGCGCGATGAGCAGCGCGAGAACGCCGAGCGCGAGAACCGTCGCAATGACCGGTCGTTCGACGACACGGACAGTCCAGCGGTACCAGAAGGTTGATTCCAGGGGTCGTTCGACCGCGCCGGCCTTGACTCGGCCGATCCGGGTGGCGAGCAGCTCGAGCAGCACAGGCAGCAACGTGACAGTCACCAGTACAGCAACGCAGACCACCAGCACCGCGCCGAGCGCCATGGAACGCAATGCCGCGTTGTCGATGATGAACACACTGCTCAGTGCCGCGACAACCGTCGCGCCGCTGGCTACCACCGCCATCCCCGACGTGCGCATACTGATGGCGCGAGCTTCCGCTACGCTCGCTCCGCCTCGCAGTTCCTCCCGGAACCGCACCACGACGAACAGCGCGTAATCCACCGCGACGCCGAGGCCGATCATCGACGACATGTTCACCGCGAAAACAGACATCAGCGCGTGTTGGGAGATCAGGTAGATCGCCGCACCAGTGACCGCCAAGCTGACGCCCGCGATCACCAGCGGCAGTGCCGCGGCCGCCAACGAGCCGAAGATGACCAGCAACATGATCAGAAGGACCGGCATGCCGATCATCTCGGCCTGTTTCAGACCGCTTTCGGAGACGTCGTGCAGCGCCGCCGCCTGGGCTCCGCGCCCGGCGACCTGAGTCCGGCAACCCTGCTCGCCCGACGACTCATCGAAATGATGGGTGAGGTCGCGACCCGCGTCGATCGCACCGTTCCATCCAGTCGCCACATGCAGTGGAATCGCCAGTTCACGGCGCCCCGCCGCGGCAGCCTGTTGCGCCGCGACCGCCGCGGTTGCGGGCACCGAGACGGCGCTGCCACCAGCGCCGACCTGGGCCAGTGACCGCTCCAGTTGCCTGCCCGTCGATTCCGGGGCGACGTCGCTGTCGCACCGGATGACCAGCAGCAGCTGTTCCTGGGACAAGGCCGGGAACTTCTCGGCAACCAGTTGCTGAACCTGCTGGGATCCGCTGCCCGGAACCTCGTAGCCGCCGGCAGTGAGCCGGTCGGACTGGTGCAGCATCAGCGGCAACGCGGCCGCGACCAGCAGCAGCCATGCCGCGACGACCCACCAGCGGTACGCGCCGGTGAGCTGAATCAGTTTCCTCACCTGCGGCTACTTCGCCCGAGCTTCGGTGGCGGCGACGAATCCCGCGACCGAGGACTGGAATCGGTCGGTAGCCTCGAAGAACGGCAGATGGCCACAGCCTTCGATGATGTCGACACTGGCCTCAGGCAGGATTTCCGCCAAGGCGTGCAGCGAGGCAGGGCTGTTGCAGAAGTCGTCGTCGCCATTGAGAAGCAGTGCGGGCGCGGTGATCGAGCGCAACAGATCCGCGTCATCGCTTGCATCGATCGACTCACGCAAGTTCTCGGCGAGCTGCTCGGCAGTGTTCATCGCCAAGAAGCGCTCACGCAGCGCCAGGTAAGTGGCGTTGCCGCCGAGCGCGAGCATCTTGTCGCCGAACACCAACGGATAGATCTGATCGAAAAGTGCTCGCGGACCGCCGGTTTCGACAGAGACCAACCAGGACTTCGCGATACGACGACGACGATTGGAGCCCCACGGGCTCAGCGGCGTGCCGATCAGCACCAGCCCGGCGACACGATCAGGGTGTGCCACCGCGAAATCACGACAGATCAACGTCGAGATGGATGTACCGACCAGGTAGGTCTTCTCGATCCCGAGGTGATCGAGCAGCGACAGCAGATCGTCGGTGTGTTGACCGAAGCCGAGCGCGGCATCGCCGGAAGTTCCCTGATTACGCAGGTCGTAGGTGAGGACCTGGTGGTCTTGCACAAGATTGCCGGTAAAGGCACGCCACGCCGTACTCACCACGTAGATCGTGGACACGAAGGTAATGCTGGGGCCCTGCCCCTCGACCTCGTAGTACAGCTCGCAACCATCGGCCGTGTGATGGACCGGGCTACCCTCCCGATAGCTCAAATCCACCGCTTCGATGCGGTCAGCTTCCATCATGTTGCTCATCTGCATGCCCCTTGCGCACAGCAAAGCAGAGGCGCACAGCGCCTCCACTTCGACCTGAGAAAGTAGAGACCCCACCCCGGGGTTCCACGTGTCATCGAATTCAGGAATCCAACTGACCCAACGGTTTACGCCGTTGAAGCCCGGCCACAGTCGGCCGTCATCCCCCGTTACCGATCTGCCCCTCAGTAACGCCTGTGACTTTACGTCACAGATATTGAAACCCGCAACGCGACAACACCGTGCCCGCCCTCACACTCGATGCCGTAGCAGATCCATCGTGACGGCAGTCTCAGCAACGAACATCAAGCGTCAGATCTCGACATGGCTGATTGCCATGGTCTTCCCACGCAAACACGAAACTCTCACTCCCCAAACAGGCCGCCGCGGCGGGGATCCGGATCGCGTCATCGTCGCCGCACCGACCCGATGGTTTCGCCGAATCCTGCCAGTACGACCTTGCCGGCCGCCTGACCGCTGAAACCGACTACACCGGCGCCACGACAGCATTCACCCCCGGCGAACACACGAACCTGCACCCCCGCACGGGACTTCCCGACCGGAACCGGATCGGATCCGAAGACGGAACCCGCAGCATCAGGCTCGGAAATCATGAAATGAGCAGCGAGCCAACCAAATTTCACTACCACGAAGAAACATGGACCTAAAATCCATCCGCAAACGCGTGGCACCTCGACAACCGAGTTGTCCGAGTGCCCTTCCCGAAGGGAACATGGTGATGCTGGTTACCCTGCTGACCGACATGCCGACCGGCACATCGGGACTGGTCAGATCACGCAGCGGCGACTGGCCCGCAGTGTGGGCCGGACGGAACCCCGGAGTAGCGGGCGCCCAGTACGACGTGGAGATCGAACTGGGCGACGAGGTCTCAGAAATTCATGTTCATGATTCCGATGCACCTGAAGAGGGAATCTATCTGAAGGATGGTCAACTCATGGTTTGCTGTACAGTCACAACCATTTTCGACGACGGAATCGTTGCACTTGACCTTGAATCCGGAAACCTTCTAATCGAAGCCAGCAATCCACTCCCCACACTCCGTGTCGGTCAAGTAGCTTGCGCTTCTCCCAGCGAAATATCCTTATTCCCAACCGACATCTGAGCCTCACTCCATGGGATGGGGGTGCCGGACTGGTCAGCACGCCGGCAGTGATCGAGGGTTCACCTATGCATGTCGAGGCGGTCGGAGCCTGCCAGCGAGAATGACAGAACTCGGCGCCCGCGTTGATCCCAGGGGTTCCGCATGCATCTTCGTGAATCAGCCTCCCGTCCAAGCGAAGCCGCCTACGTTGATGCCGTGAGCCACCGCAGCCGCCTGTGCCACATCGTCATCGACGTCGACGACCTCGACGCCGAAGTCCACACACTCGAAGCACTCGGAGCCATCCGCTACGACCACCAACGCGAGCGCCGATTCGAATTCTGGATCCTGCAAGACCCCTGGAAGAACGAATTCTGCTTGCTGCACACCGAATTCCCCACGCTGCTGTCCCAGCGGCCGACATGGACCTAGCAGCTCGCACCGAAATCGAAGACGCCCGTCCGCGCGACATCGGCAAAGATCAGGGTTCACCGCGTACCGAGGGGCACACGATTTGAGCGAGATCGCACTCGATCCGATCGCGAGCACGCGAGAGCTCGACCGGGTGATGTGGGTCCAGTCGCGCGGGCTATGGGACCTGCGGACTAGTTCGAGAACCCGGCATCGGCTCAGCAATGAATGCCCTCGAGCGCGGAAGCGCCCTGCCGATCGTCCCGGATCTGCCCGTTACCACGATCATTGAGATTCTCCTTGCCATAGCGGGCAGTAAATCAGCCCCCAGTCTGTGGACCCCCAACTCAGGACAGGACAAATGCCCGCCGGCTGCGATCCGATCGCTGCCCCGCCGAGGTCACGATGCCGACGCGGTAGCTGCCCGCGAGGGCGCCGAGGACCCGCTTCGACCTCATCTGCCACTGTTCCCGCCAGGTCAGCTAGCCATTGTCCGCCACGATCATGTCGACTGTTTGTGCTGCACAACGCCGGTTCTCGCCCACCCCACCGCGCCCGCCACGCTTTGCCCAGCCGACGACGTAGAGCCCCTCGATCGGCTCACCAGTCACCGGCGAGACGACCCGGCCATGATGGTTGTCGACAGCGCCGTCGGATCTCAACGCAACACCCGGCAACGGTTCACAGGTGAACCCCGACGCCATGATGACCGAATCGGCGGTGACGACGTTTCCTGCCGCGGTCTTCAGTCGGACTCGACCACCGGCGGCGACCTTGTCTGTGTCGAGGCGAATGCGGCCCTCAGCCGTCGTCAGCGCGGTCACTTCCTGTCCGAAGATCAGCTCGACCGACAGCCGCGCTGAGCGCGTCGGCGCACTGCCCTCTCGCGCGAATGCGGATAGCAGGCGGGCGAGTGGATCCTTCGAGTCGACACCGATCCGCGTCCCACCGGTGTCGACAGAGATATCGACATCGAGCTGGCTCAGTTCGTGCAGCGCTGAGAAGGTGAATGAGGGCTGAGACGCCGACGAACGTGCGACGATGACCACCCGGCTGATCGGCGCGCCTGCCCGAGTAAGGATCCGTCGCTTGGCGATGGTCGTGGCGATATCCAGCGCGACATTCCCGCCACCGACGATCACCGCGGTCGGTCCGGCCAACAGCCCGACCGGTCCGGTGCCGTCTGTTTGTGCGGCGTAGGCGGCGGCCAGCACATCGATGGCTTGATGGACATCCGTGGTTGCCGCCGCGGCGATCTCTCGCGGCCGAGTGGCTCCGTGTGCCAGAACCACCGCGTCGTATCGCTTCAGAAGCGATTGCATCGTCACCTCGACACCGACACGGGTATCGAACCGGGTCTCCACCCTGGGGTCGGCGAACGGCACATCGAACAAACGGGCCATCTGCCGGATCCCCTGCTGATCCGGTGAGACCGCGGTCCGCAGCAGCCCGCCAAAGTGAGAGCTCTGTTCGAACACCGTTATCTGCACAGAGCTGGAGCGTTGCAGCAGCTCGCGCACCGTGTACATCGCGGCCGATCCGGCGCCGACGATCGCGACGCGAATCGGGCCCGAGCCCAAGGCCGTCGGGATCGCCGGTGTAGTGATGCGCGGTGATCGCGATGTCGCGAGCAGGTCGAAATACACGCCGCTTTGCTCGGCGTACGTCTGCTCGGTCTCGGTCAGCGCCGTGTCGGGCTTGATGGCTTGTGCGGGGCACGCATCGACACACGCCGAGCAGTCGATGCACGCGGCAGGGTCGATATACAGATGCTCGACGAGCTCGAATTCCGGTTCGCCGGGTGCGGGATGGATGCAGTTCTGCGGGCAGACCTGCAGGCAGGACCCGTCTTTGCAACAGTGCCCGAGAATCACGAAACTCACTGCGGGTCGCCTTTCACAGCAGGTTCGACTTGCGGTAGATGGTGCGTGCGACCGTATTCAGCAGTCCTTCGCGGGCGAGGAACTCCACCAGGGGTGCAGTCGCCCGGCGGAACATCATGCGATGCTGCTCGTTTCGGTCGATGTCGTCCTTCACCGCACGCCAGTCGAGCCCGAGATCCAGGTAGACTTTCTTGTTGACCAAGCCTCTGGCGATGACGTGCGCGCCCACGGCGATCAGAACAGCACTGACATTGCGACGAACCGACGAGACACTGCGCAGGTGATCTCGGATCTTCTGGCGCGCGAAGCTCATGTGACGCGATTCCTCTACTACGTGCACGTGTGAACTGCGTCGGACCGCGGGAGCAACTCGGTCGTCGATCGACCAGTCGCGTTGCATCACATCGAAGATCTCCTCGCCCGCCAGGACGATTCCGTAGGCGACCTCTCCCCAGGCGAAGGTGCGAAACAACCAACCAACGACGACAAGCAGACGATCCAGGGGGCTGTGGCGCTCACCGAGGCGTTCGATCGCAGCGACGAACATCAGCGAGTGCAGGTTCTCGTCGGCGCATTCGTTGAACAAGAACTTCACATCCGCACGTGTCGGGTCGACGCTGTGATTGCGGCGGAGCAGAACGATCTGCAGTGCGACTTCCAGCCAGATCGCCACGCCGAGAAAGTGAGAGACCTCGCGTCGGGTCAGCTGCATCCGCTCGGTCTCGGCCATCCGATTCCAGGTCGGTGTTCCATAGAGCGGGGACCATTCCGGCGTCATCCCATACCAGTCAAGATCGATGTGGGCGTCGGTTGAGTCGTTGCGTAGGTCGAACGAGAGCCGTTTCGCGGACTCGAAGAGTTCTCCGTACAGGGGTGTGGAATCTTCTGGCGTGGGCATATCAAACTCTCCAAATCGACGCCCGTGCAGCATGGTTCGCGTGCACGACTATCCGAGGACTCGGGTGCGTCAGTTCCAACGGTGATTTCGGCTCGTTAGTTCGTCATCCGACGGGTATGTATACGGCCGATCGGTACATCTCGTGCACCACGAGCAAAACCTGGCGAACGTCAGCGAATGTCAGGACCGTCGTGGTGGACATGTTCGGCTCGAACGAATGTCCACGCGGTCAATGCAGTGAACAGTCGCCAGTGAGAGGCATGCGTTCCGGGCAGGCCGGTCAGGGCCAAGATCCGGCGCATGCGGTAGTCGACGGTGTTGGGATGTATGCACAATCGACGGGCACTTCTTTTGCGATCGAATCCCTGGCGAACAAGCACCTCCAAGGTCTGCAGCAGCTCTGGGTGCTCATCGAGAGGCTTTAGAAGCGACATTAGGTGGTCGCGCCCAGGTCCAGGGCGCGTGACCTGGTACTCCACAGCCAGTTCTCCCAGCCTGTAGAGCTGCGGCTCCTTGCGGAGGCGGATGGCGAGGTCGAGTAATTCGTGAGCGGTCCCGGCCGCTTCCGAGATCGAGGCGGTCGCGGACTCGACGGCGACCGTAGTGGTGGCCTTTCGCGCGGCCGCAGACAACAAGGCGGGCAGGTCACCGATCCGACGACCCAGGTCCGAGGAAGCAGGAATCAGGATCGTGCCGTAACCCGGGCCCAAGAGTGCCGGTACCGGAAACCCGCATTCGGCCGCCAGGCATCGGCGGATGTCGTCCAACCGAGCCTCGGGGATCGCGGTCGCCCGATCGGTCAGGGCCGCGTCCGGCGGTGGGGAGAATCCGGCAGCGACGACGACGAACGTGTTGGCGGTGGGGATCTGGAAGTGTCGGGCGATCGATAGGTTGATGCGGCTGCCGGACAGCAGCGACATCGCGAACTCGTTGAGTGCGGCAGCTGTGGCGCTGCCTTCCGAGTGCATAGGTGCACGGAGGTTGTCATCGATTGTCAGCATCAGATCTCCAGTCGCGCGTCACGTCCGGTCCCGGGCCCCGCTACGGGACCGGACGTGTTGTCATCGGTTCGAGGTCATCGCTTGGCGGCGGCGTCGGCGATGGCGCGGAAGGCGTGGATGGCTTCGCCCATGTTGACTTCGGAGTTGAGGTCTTCGCTGTTCTTGACGATCACGATGCCGTCTTTGGGCGAGACGTAGATGAACTGGCCGAGGATGCCGATCGCGGAGTAGTCGCCGCGGTCGCCGTCACCGAGCCACCACTGATAGCCATAGCCGTAGTTGTTCTCCGAGCTTTCGGGCTTGTCGGGGCGCAGGTTGTGCGGCTGCAAGTGCGGGGCGGAGGCGTGGGTGGAGTCTTTGACCCACTGCGCGGGCAGGACCTGCTTGCCACCGGCCTGGCCGTCGCGTAGATACAGCAGCCCGAACCGGGCGAAGTCGCGAACAGTCGCGTGATAGCAGCAGTAGCCGACGGCGTTACCCTTGTAGTCCTTGCCGATCAGCGCCGAGGTCTCCATCCCGGCCGGCTTCCAGATCCGATCCTCGACGTAGTCCGAGAGCGACTTACCGGTTGCCTTCGACACGACCCAGCCCAGGACGAAAGTGTCCATGGAGTCGTAGTTCCACTTGGTTCCCGCGGGCCGCTCGCGTTTGATCTCCTTGGCCTGGTCGGTCAGCGACGTGCCGGCAACCATGCGGATCGTGGTGGCGGTCGAACCCTTGGTGGGGTTGGTGTAGTCGGTTTCGTCGTAAGCGGTGCCCGACGACATCTGCAAGACGTTGCGGATACTTACCCCGTTGTAGCCACTTTTCGCCAGGTCCGGGACGTATTTGGTGACCGGGTCGTCGATCGAAGCGATCCGCCCCTCCGACACCGCGATGCCCAGCGCGGCGGAGGTGATGGACTTTCCGACCGACCACGAGTTGAAGCGGCTGGTGGCCGAATAGCCGCCGAAGTAGCGCTCATCGAGGATCTGGTTGTCCTTCATGACCAGGAATCCCCTGGTCGAAGAACGATCGAGATAGTCGGCGACAGTGCGGGTCTTGCCGTTGTATACGTAGGTCGCATCGAGGGCTTTGAGCCCCTGCGCGGTCAGTGACTCGGGCCGGTTGGCGGCGTCTGCGGTGTCGGTGAAGTAGAAGGGCACGTGCGGCAACAGGGGCAACGGCAAGGCGCCGTCGGCGTGTGCGGGTGCCGCCCACGGCGCCGACAGCACCGCCGCCGCCGAGATCGCGACGACCAAACTTCGCTTGAACATTCGTTCTCCGTTCATGTGAGGTGGCCAGAATGCAACCATTTGTCACCACTGGTGTCAACAGCGGTGCTTAAATCGCAGGTATGCTGACGCGATGCCGACCAGTCCTGCCGCCCCTACCCGAAAGCGCCGTCCACGAGGTGTTCTCACCCCGGATCGGATCATCGAGGTGGCGATGGGAATCATCGAAACCGACGGCTCCGATGCCCTCACGTTCCGGCGGCTCGGCACAGAGCTCGGAGTCGACCACACCGCGGTCTTGCGCCACTTCCGCGGCAAGGACGATCTGATGCTCGCCCTGGCAGACCGACTGATGGCCGAAGCGCTCAGCGGTGTCGAGGTGAGCGACGACTGGCGAGCCACCCTCAAAGGGTTGGCGCAGCGTGTGCGGCTCGCCTGTCACGCACACCCGCAGGTCGCAGTGGTGGTTTCCGGGCGGACCAGCCGCAGAGCATCGGAATTCGAAGGCGCCGAAATCGTCCTCGGCGCTCTGCTACAGGCAGGCCTACAAGGCCGCGAAGCCGCATCCTGTTACCGAGCCCTGGTCGAGATCGCACTGGCCTACGCATCCATGGAAGCCACACTCATGGCTCTACCCGCCGACTCCATGGCCGGTGACCGCGACGCCTGGAGCCGTGAATACCTCGCCTTGTCCCCGACTCGATATCCCAACATCGCCGCGGTCGCGCCACACCTGGCCGAGGTCGACGAGGAAGACCAATTCGACGTCGCGCTCGACCTGTTCATGGACGCCATCGAGGTACGGGCAGCTCGTAGGTGACATCGCGCCCTGCCCGTAGGTCGCACTCGAGAAGGTCGCTGCGCTGAACACGCAGAGACGTTCATTGAGCGTGATCGGCCTGGACCCGGTCAATGTAGGCATCTACACCCGGTACACCAGAGCCATCAACTGGAGATAGGCGTCCTCGGCGAGATCCCTCACCACGTGCTCATGATGGATCTTCGGAGCCACGAGCACGTGTCCCAGCACGGTCGGATACTTGCACAGAAACGCGATGTCGTTCTCGGTCTCGGCAACCACCTCGTGCCATCCGTCGCTCCCCGGGCCGGCGGCCACCTCGCAGATAAAGCAGGAGCTCGACTGAACTCGATGCACATATGCCACCACATCGAACGGAATACGTTGCATACCAAACGATTCTGCCGACTCAGCTAGGACGCTGCCACTCCCGGCTGAACCGCGCGGCAGTCACCTCGAACTGAGCATGCCGACTGCCGTCGTCCATCCACTCTTCGGCTGCCTAATACCGGCGTCAAAGCCCGATCCCGGCCGGCCCAGCCGGCCGAAGCGCGACTTATTGCCGGTCCGCGGGCAACGACCCTGCTCGTATTGCACGAAATCGGCCGGCCAACACGAAAGACGTACCCGTCCATCCATGATGCATAGTCCCAGTTGGTTTCAAGCCAGCAGGCCCAGGAAGACCTGCGACAGCACGTCGAGTCGGCGTGCCGACGCTCGACGGAGGGTTCCGAGAAGCAGATCCGGATAGCAATCGAAGACATCAACGCAGCGATGTGGCCATTCCGCCACGCGATTGAGCTGATTTGCGCCAGTTCGTCGGCTGAAGCTACCGAGCTTTATGCACCGCGCGGAGCGGGCAGACGAAGGCGATTGTGACGGGCAACACTTCTCGTCGGGCTTGTCGAGCACGATCGGCTACCCCGCCAGTCAGCGTCGAAGCCCCCGAAACTGAACGCTATTGCACGTATATTACACGGCCATCGCCAAAAAGACTCCGACCTGCACTTTCTGGTGGTCCCAGCTGGTTTCGAACCAGCGACCTTCCGCGTGTGAGGCGGACGCTCTCCCGCTGAGCTATGGGACCGAACACTTGTCGGGCGAGTTTTGAGCCGCTCGAACGAGATGGAACATTAGCACGGGGGGCCGGGATGACACCAAATCGCCTTGTGAAGCGGGGTTTCGGAGAGAGGAACCTCGCTGGTGTCGATGCCCGCGCTCGCGCGCGTGTACGCGCGGGCGGTCGATCGATGGTCCGCACACTCGACGCTCGGGCGGTATCATGGCTAGATGCGCATATCTATGTTTCAGAATGTGATCATCAGGGTCGCTGGGCGGCGCGGCTCGATGTGGGCGACATGCGTGTAATTCATATTTAGGGCGGTTTACCAGGCGATTTGTAGTCTGCGTCGAACGTCGGCTAATGTTCTCCTCGCACCGCAGAGAGCAGCAAAGCCGCCAGGCCGAGCCGCTCCCCTAAGTGTGAAGTAAATGCGGATGTGGCGCAGTGGTAGCGCATCACCTTGCCAAGGTGAGGGTCGCGAGTTCGAATCTCGTCATCCGCTCGAGAGGTAGGTAAGGCACTAGCCCCATCCTCCTTTGTACGGTGGAGTGGCCGAGTGGTGAGGCAACGGCCTGCAAAGCCGTGCACACGGGTTCGATTCCCGTCTCCACCTCGCGCGATTAGCTCAGCGGGAGAGCGCTTCCCTGACACGGAAGAGGTCACTGGTTCAATCCCAGTATCGCGCACCACCGTACCGAGTCAGGCCCCCTTTCGAGGGGGCCTGACTTGTTTGCGTTACCGGTCCACCGTACCGAGCCTGTAACCCAGATCACTCTCGGCACGGATTCCCGGTGAGCTCCCCTAGTATCGGCACACGGCATCGCCGGGCGGGTCCGGTGCGGGGACCTGCGGCATGGAGGGGCAATCGAGTGAGGCAGATCCTGTTATCGGCGGGGATCGCTCTTGTCGTCACCATCACGCTCACGCCGGGGCTGATCCGGGTCTTCGCGCGGCGAGGGTTCGGGCAGGAGATCCGGATCGACGGACCTGCCAGTCATCAGGCCAAACGCGGAACGCCGACGATGGGTGGGCTGGCGATCGGGGCCGGGGTGTGGGCCGGGTATCTCGGGTCGCATCTGATCGGGTTGCTGTGGGACGCACCGGGGCCGAGCGCGTCGGGCGTGCTGGTGCTACTCCTGGCGTCGGCGCTGGGTGTGGTGGGTTTCCTCGACGACTCCATCAAGCTGCGCAAGCACCGCAACCTCGGGTTGACCGCGGCGGGCAAATACATCGGGCAGATCGGCGCCGCGGTGGTGTTCGCTGTGCTCGTGCTGCGGTTCCCCGGCGCCACGGGGCTCACGCCCGCCGGTCGCAACCTGTCCTATGTCCGCGACATCAACACCATCACCTTCGCGTCGCTGTTCTTCGTGGCATTCATCGTGTTGCTGGTGGTCGCGTGGTCGAACGCGGTGAACATCACCGACGGTCTCGACGGACTCGCGGCCGGGTCGATGAGCCTCACGCTCGGCGCGTACGTGGTGATCACGCTGTGGCAGTACGACAACTCGTGCGAGATCAGTCCCGGACGCGCCTGCTACACGGTGCGCGATCCGCTCGACCTGGCGATGGTCAGTGCCGCGGGGGCGGCGGCGTGCATCGGTTTCCTGTGGTGGAACGCGGCGCCGGCCAAGATCTTCATGGGCGACACCGGGTCGCTCGGCCTCGGCGGGCTGCTGGCCGGGCTGTCGATCACCAGCCGCACCGAACTGCTGGCCGTGGTGATCGGGGCGCTGTTCGTCGCCGAGATCATGTCGGTGGTGTTGCAGATCGTGGTGTTCCGCACGACGCATACGCGGCTGTTCCGGATGGCGCCGTTCCATCATCACTTCGAACTCAACAACTGGCCCGAGACCGCGGTGATCATCCGGTTCTGGGTGCTGGCCGGGATCGCGTCGGCGACGGGGCTGTGCCTGTTCTACAGCGAGTACCTGACCTCGCTCTAGTTGTCGGGGCCTGCGGCTACGCTGACTCGATCGAGCGAGGGAGGTCGCCGCTGTGAGTGCCGAGATCGTCAAGCCACCGGGTCACGATATCGCCGCCGACGTCTCGTTCGAGCTCGAGGAGCTCGACGATCTGGTCGGCGAACTGCTCACCGACCATGCCGAACGCGCCGCCCGCGACGCGCGGATCGTCGCGCTGCGCCTCGGGATCGGAGGGCAGCGCCCGGAGACCCTCACCCGGATCGGCGCCCGCTACGACCTTGCCCGCGACAGGGTCCGCCAGCTGTACGCCAAAGCGGTCGGCCGGATCGTGCGCGACGCCGCCCGCGCCGGGCACCGGTCGGCGCAGGTGTTCGCGCACCGCTATCCGGTCGAGGCAGGTGATCTGCGCCTGGTGCGCATGCTGCTGGCCGAGACCTACGCGACCGATACCGACCTGGTGGCCATGGAATGGTCCTACCTCAAGCTCCGGCTGGCCGGACACGAACCGGGCGACGCCAAGCGGGTGGCCGGCTACGTGATGCAACGAATCCTGGGCTGGCAGAAGAAGACTGCCAGCATCTTGGCCAAGCTACAGGTGCCGGCGGACGGCGCCGACGATCTGTGGGCGCTGCTGGCCGACGTGGAGTGGGCGACCGGATCGCCGGCCCCGCTGCCCACGGAGTCGGCGCGCGTGGCAGACGGTGACGACGACGGCCGCGGCCGGTTCTACTTGGCGAAAGCAGGCCGCGACGTCGCCTACGACTCGGCCATGGCGGCCCGGCTACTGCGAACCCTCGATGCAGACCCGGCGGTCGCGGCGTTCCAGGAAGAACCGACCGCACTGACCTATCGCTTCGCCGACGAAGACCAGGTGCACTATCCGGCCGTGGCCGCACAGCTCACCGACGGCCGCGCGATGCTCATCGACGTGGTTCCGCTGGGCCGCACAGCCTTCCACCACAACCGGATCCAGAGCGAACTCGGCCGCGCCTACGCACGCGAGCACGGCTGGGGCTGGCTCGTCTGGACCGGGAGCGCGATCGGTACACCCCAGCTCGAAGCTCGCCCGGTCGACGCCTCGATCGAGCAACGCCTGGCCTCCGACCTGGACCAGGGCCCCTACGATCGACAGGCGCTGGCCACGGTCAGCGCGGACACCGGCCTCGACCTCCTCGACCTTGCCGGCCTCGTGCTCCGCAACGACTGGCAGTGGGACCGGTTGCCGATGCGGCTCAGCGCATCACCATCGCGCCGACCATCACGGTGAGGACCAGCAGCATCGCGCAGCAGGTGAGCCACTGCCACTGATCCAGGGTGCGATCCATCCGGCCGATGCTCGCGCGCAGGCTCGCCGCGACGCGCTGCTGGGCGAGGAGTTCGCTGCGCAGTCCGGCCATGGTGATGGCTTCGGCGTCGGCGTTCACCCCGGCCCGATCGATCCGGTTGTGCAGGCGGCCGACCAGTCGCTGCTTGTCGCGCACGGCCTGGCGCGAGACCGCCAGCTCCACCCGCTGATCGCGCAACTCGGTGCGCTGATGCTCGATCATCGCGGCCTGTGCCGCGGTGTGCCGTTCCCAGGTGCCCACGTCGGACCACCCTCCTGTCGTGAGATCCGCGTGCCCCCAGTGCATTGCGCCGGACACCCAGTCTTCGAGAAAATCACGCAACTCGGTACCGCCGCCGGCCGGGGCGGCGAAACCGGTCTTGCCCGCGGCGAGCATGCCCTGGTCGATGCGGTAATCGGCGGCCGCGGGCGCGAAATCGGCGATGCCGACCGCGGGGACCAGCGGCACCCAGAAACCCTGCGGGCACACCCACAGCACATCGTCGATTCCGGCCGCCTGCAGGCGTTTCCGGTGTGCGCGGGCCGCGGTGATGTCGAGCGGGCCGCTGCGCACCTCGACCACGCAGCGCCGGTCGCCGCGGCGCCAGTAGATATCGACGGGGATATCGCCGATCTGTGCGTCGACCTCGGCCTCATCGGCGCCCGCCGCCGTGAGCCTGCCGCAGATCCAGTGCTCGAGACGCTGCGTATTCCATTGGGTCGCCGCACATTCGGGGCAACCACAGCCATAGCCGGTGCGTTCGGTGACGGCGCGGCGGCTGCCCTCGGAAATCCCCAGTTCGTCGAGCAGCGCTCGACGTCCACACGCCACCTGGGTCTCGCTCAGCCGCTTCGTCCTCACACCATCACTCCCTCACCAAGGGACCTGTCGTAGGCTCACGCGCACGTCCTGGACATCAGGTTCCCGCAGCCATCGAAAAGGCGCCAGCCCCCTTGACCCGCGTTCGGGTGCGTCATCGCCTGGTGATTGAGGTCACAAACGCGACTCTGCTTGTATATCAAGCCATTTCATTGTGCCAACGTCGCACGAAGACGCCTAATTCTTGATCATTTCGATACACAGACCCGGCCTGTTGCGTGTCCGTTTCATCCTGATTGAGAATCAGTTCGGCGCGTCGCGGAAGCGGTCACGACAACGCGTGCTGTTGCTCCGGTGGATATGATCGCTGCGGCCGAGGCGGGCACGCTCGGGCGACCACGGGAAGTAGGGTGTGCATGAACCACGCTGAGCACGACGAGTCCATCGGGTCGATGCTGGCGAGTATCGCCACGGCGCTGCGCGAAGTCAGCGACAAGCTCGATATCGTCGCCGCGCGGGTCCAGCTCGATGTACCCACCTTCCCGGTCGACGAGGATCTGCCCGACCACACCCGGATCAGGCGGCTGGAATCCTGGGCATTTCGTGCGTCACAGGACATTTCACGCCTGAGTTCCCGGCTCGACGCCCTCGACAACGACGGTGAGCCCGATTCCGGCCGTCCGGCGCGGAGCACGCCCAGCCGTCGCGAAATTCGCGAAGCCGCGGAGGCCGCCGAACGCGCGGCCGACGGACTCGACGACCACCGAGCGGCCCCCGAGTCATTACCACCTCATCGGGACCGCGATACCGACAGCTCCCGGCCCCCGCTCGAACGCCGCAACTCCCCTGTCCGGCCGGCCACCGATCACCTCGGCGACCCCACCGCGCTGGCCGCGACGCCGATCCCGCGCACGGCCCAGGCCGAGGCGGCGCCCCTGGGTCAACCGGCGTCGTTCGATACCGACTCGATCGCCGCGGTCGGTGGCAACGCGGCCGCCGGCGAACCGTCCGGTCGCCGACCCGCGCCCGTGCGGCTCAGCAGTACCGACGAGCGGGTCTCGGCGGGCAATGGGACCTCGACGAACGGAATCAACGGCACCGCGAAGGGTCTGGCCGGCGACATCGCGTCCACCCGAAACGGCACACCGGTGCCCGCCGTGATCGGCACGGTGCTGACGGCACCGGTCGTCGACCACGCGGCAGAAGCGAGTGCGCCGACAGCTTCGAAGCCCACCGCGACGGTGCTCTCCGAGGATCGCCTGTCCACGTCGGGTGTCGACAACAGCACGCCGTCCTCCGCAACCAACGACCCACTACCCGGGAGCGCGGAGGTGAGCGCCCTCGTGCGGGAGAGCGGCCCCAACGGGTTCGGGCTCGGTTCCGGTGCGATGAAGCACGTTCCGAGCTCGCCGGTCGACGACCGGTCGGCGCGGCAGGCGCCCGGAGATCCGCAGACGGCGGAGATCAGCCCCGATGCCGTGATCGAGCGGGCTCGCCCGGTGAAGAAGCCGACGGAGAGCTCGGCCACAGCAGACGGCAGACCGAGCGTTGCGTCGCCGGAGAAGCTGTCCACCAACGGGAACGGTGTCGCGCGGCCCGCGCCGACCGAACCCGTCTCTGCTGCCGAGGACCACCTGTCGTCGGGATTCACCGGCGAGCGATCCGCGACGCCGCCGAATGGCAAGCCGGTCAATGGATTCGAGTCCCACATCCCGCCGGCAGCTGAAGTCCGCCCGGACACCTCGGTGGATGCACAGCCCGCGGGCAACACCGCCAACGGCATCCACTGGTCATTCACCGAGGAACCGGCGCCGCCCTCGCCGGCCCCGGACCGAAACGGACACGCCCGCAACGGCTTCACCACCGACTCCGCGCGCCGTGCCGAGTCCCTCTTCGACGATTTCACCCCGCGCGACCGCATGACCACCGGTGAATCATCCGAGCCACCGACCGTCTCCGGGCCGCCCCCACGCCTGACTCCACCGACAGAACTCACCACACAGCCGAACCAGGTGCCGGTGGATTCGGCGCGCACCCCCGGTCCGTCTCACGTCAACGGCGTCGGCCACAGCACCGCGTTCCCGAACGCCGATCGACCGGCGAACACCGCCGCCCTACCCGACCAGGAGCCGCGCAACAACCACGCGACGCTCACCGACCACGATCGTCCGTCCGCGGACTTCGATCCACCGACTCTCGGCCTGCCGACCGGACGCGACGGGTCGGCGAGCAGCCCCGATCCCCTCGAACGCCCGGCCGCCGACCCGGTTCCGCCCACCGCCACCGACTCGGCCGGTATCACCGTCACCGGCACCTACCGCGCCTTCGACATCGAACGCGCCCACGTCGACAAGCTGCAGGCGATGCTGGACGAGCTGAAACGCTCGGCAGGTCTCCCACCGGGCCGCCGCGACGTGTTCGGCCCGCCGACACCGGACGTGGGCTAGACGCACCTTCGTCTCCGCTCGGGACGTGAGCAGCTGAGAAACGAGCTCCCAGGCGAATCGCCTCCTCCGATCCGACTGCGCACCACTGCAACCCATCAGGCGCGCGCGTCCATCTCGCACCGGTCACGTGCGAGCGGCGGACGAATGTTCCGGGGATGTCTGTCAGGCAGGTGTCGCCAGCGGAACCAGACCTGGACCGACCTCCGGCTTCGGAGGTTCGTGCAGGACGGTGCCGATGAGGTCGCGCAGGGCGCGATGACCGGCGTCGGCGGTGTTGCGTGGATGCCACGCCATGGCGACGACGGGGGCCGGTAGCGGCAGCGGGATCTCGAACATCGCCAAGCCGAGCGCGGCGCGTGCGGCGCGGGAAACCAGTTCCGGTGCGGGGCAGATCAATTCGGTCGACGCGAGGGTGAGCAGCGCGGTGGGCAGGTCGGCGACGGTGGCGACCACGCGGCGGGTGCGGCCGTGCAGGGCGAGGCGGTCGTCGATCGGGCCGTGCGTGCGACCGGTGGGTGACACTTCCAGATGGCGTGCCGAGGCGTAGGCGGCGACGGTGGGGCGATCGACGGCGAACGGGTGGTCGGGCGCGGCGACGCCGATCCAGCGGTCGGTGAACAGGCGCTTGACCACCGTTTCCGGGTCGGTCTGCCCGATCATGCCGACCTCGACGTCGACTCGGCCGTCGCGCAGCGCCACCGCACCGTCGGCGGCATCGGCCGCGAGCAGCCGCACGGTTACCCCGGGCAGCTCTGCGTGGACCGCCGCCAGTAGCGGACCGGACAGGCTCGCGCCGACCGAATCACCCACGCGGACAACGAAATCACGATGCCTGCCCGGCCCGTTCCCATCGCGGGCGGTGAGCAACGACCGGCCCTGATCGACCAGGCTCGCCACATCGTGGCGCAATTCGAGGGCCCGCGGCGTTGGCACCATCTGTCTGCCCGAGCGAACGAGCAGCGGATCGCCGAGCACCTCGCGCAGCCGGGTGAGAGTGCGACTCATCGCCGAGGTCGAGGTGTGCAGCCGCCTGGCCGCCTCGGTCACGCTGTTGGTGTCGAGCAGCGCGTCGAGAGCGAGCAGCAGGTTCAGGTCCAGCGCGTCCACGGGAGGATTATCACCAACGCACCGATCGCCGTCGGCGTTGCCGACGGCGATCCGGCGTGTCGGCTACCGCTCCGCTACGGGCGCCGGTGCGGGCGCCACCGGGGCGGCCACCGCGCGATTGCGCAGCACCCCGCGATAGGACGGCGGCCGCACGGGTCGCACCCACTGCGCCAGCCGCGACATCAACGGCAGCGGCGTGCCGAGATCGTCGAGCATCTCGTCGATATTGGCCAGCGAGAACGGGACCACCGAGGCACCGTGCGCGTGGTTGCCCTCACTGCGTTCACGCGACCACTCCAGGCGCGCATCGATCTCGTTGTTCATCAGCTCGGCCATCGGCGGCACGAACCGGCCCGTGAGCAGCCCGGCGATCCAGTGCGCGCCCACCTCGGCGCTGAGGGCGCTCACATTCGAGCTGTTGTAACCGGCGAAGCTCAGATTGGGGATCTCTACCGGCAGGATGTGGCGGTAGAGCCGGAAATCGCTCACGTCGTCGGTGAGGGCGCGCCGCACGAACGGGGTGAGGAACGGCACCTCCTGCCGGTATCCGGTGGCGCAGAGGACGATCTCGGCCAGTTTCAGGCTGCCGTCGGCCAGACGCACCGCGGGTCCGTGCGGTCCACCGATCAGTTCGGTGATCTCGGTGTCGCGGTGCACGCTGATCCTGCCCGCCTCGACCTGCTCGGCGAAGCCCTCGGTGGCCAGGCTCGCGCTGCTGGTGCCGATCTCGGAGATCGGGCTCGTCGGTACCAGATCGAGCTCACGCAGCCGCAGCTTGCGCGTCACCCGCTCCTGCAGCAGGTCCATGTTCGACTGGCGCAGCGAGAGACGGTCGAGCAACCGTTCGACGCGGTGCGGGAAGCGGGACGGGAAGTGTGCCTCCCCCGCGCGGGTCAGCAGCAGACGTTCGTAGTCGGCGCCGAAACCGAGCTTGCGCGGCATCTTCCAGGTGAGTCTGCGCGCCACCACGGTGGTCTCGTCGGCGATGTGGCTGACGGCCTCGGCCACATCGCACGCGGACTTGCCGTAGCCGAGCACGACCACCGAACGATCACGCGCCTGTTCGACATCGTGGAATTCCGAGACATGGCACAGTCGCCCACCCGCGGCACGGAACGCCGCGGTGCCGGCCAGGTCGGGCATCACCGGGTCGCTGTAGACGCCGTTGGCGACGATCAGGTGATCGCAGGTGGTGCGGTGCACCCCCCTGTGGTCGCGGATCTCGAGCAGCCAGCCGCTGTCGACCGGGTCGGCCGCCACCACCTCGGTGCCCAGGCGCAGGTGCGGGCCGAGGCCGAACTCGTGCACGTATCCGGCCAGGTAGGCCTGCATCTGCTGGCCGTCGGGCCAGCGGGGGAAATCCTCGGGCATCGGGTGATCGCTGAACGCGTACGTGGATTTGCTGTTCTGCGCGCGAAGTCCCGGATACCGGCGGGTGGCACTCCACACACCGCCGACGTCGGGGGCCCGGTCGAAGACTTCGACCGGGAACCCCGCCTGACTCAATACCTTCGCGCAGGCCAAACCCGCCACTCCCGCACCGACGATCCCGATGCGGCTACCGCTCGTCATGCGCAGGAGACTACTCGGACCAGTAGGTGAGGTGCCACCGCGCTGGACAGCCCACAGTCGGTGGGACAGTGCCCGACCCAGCCGTGGTGCCGCCGCGCTGTCGCGATCCACAGTCGCGCCGCGGCCGGGGTGACCCGTGCTGTACTGGAAGGATGACCAACAGTTCCGTCGTCGTCGACCGAGCCGGACTCTGGGACGCCGAGGCGCTCAGCGATGTGGCCGCCGCGACATTTCCGCTCGCCTGCCCGCCCGAGGCCACCGTGGGCGATATCGAGATCTTCCTCGAGCAGATGCTGTCGGGCGAGCGCTTCGGCGAATACTTGTCCGACCCGACCAGGACCGTGCTCAAGGCCGTCGAGGGCGACGAGATCGTCGGCTACGCCATGCTCATCGCGGGCAGGCCGAGCGACCCCGACGTCGCCGCGCAGGTGAGCGCGGGCGAGGTGGTCGAGCTGAGCAAGATGTATGTCCTGCCCGGGCACCACGGCAGCGGCGTCGCCGCGGCATTGATGGACGCCGTGGTCGACACCGCGCGCGACTCGGGCGCCGAGACGGTGTGGCTGGGGGTCAACCAGGCCAACGAGCGCGCGCAGAAGTTCTACGCCAAGCACGGCTTTCGGCAGGTGGGCACCAAGACGTTCGTGGTCGGCAACCAGCTGCACTCCGATTTCGTCTTCGAACGCGCGCTCTGACCGGCTGTGGGGTCAGGCGGCCGCGGCCTCGAAGCGCGAGAGCGCGAGCAGACGTGAGATCGCGCGCAGGTACTTCTTGCGGTAGCCGCCGTCGAGCATCTCCTTCGAGAAGATCTCGTCGAGCTTGACGCCCGAAACCGTCACCGGGATGCTCGCGTCGTAGAGGCGGTCGGCCAGTACGACCACGCGCAGCGCGACGGCCTGATCGGTCACGGTGTGCACGTCGGAGATGAACACCGAGGCCACGCCCTGGATCAGCGCGCCGAACTTGGACGGGTGCAGCGTACTCAGATGCTTCAGCAGCACGTCGAATTCGTCGAGCGTGGAACCCGGGGTGGTCGCGGCACGCTCGACGAGCACGTCGTTCGAGGTGGGTTCCGGCGCGGGCGGCAGGTCGCGGTGCCGGTAGTCGGGCCCGTCGACGCGCACCGGATCGAAGATCGAACCGAGCTTCTTGATCTCACGCAGGAAGTCCGATGCCGCGAAACGCCCCTCGCCCAGCTGGCCGGGCAGCGTGTTCGACGTCGCCACGATGGAGACGCCACGGGCCGACAGCTCGGTGAGCAGTCGCGAAACCAGCATCGTGTCGCCCGGATCGTCGAGTTCGAACTCGTCGATGCACAGCACGCTGTTGGCCGAGAGCCGCTCGACGGCGTTGTTGAAGCCCAGTGCGCCGACCAGGTTGGTGACCTCGCCGAAGGTGCCGAACGACTTGGGCGCCGGGGAGCTGTGGAAGATCGAGGCGAGCAGGTGGGTCTTGCCGACGCCGAAGCCGCCGTCGAGATACAGGCCGGCGCCCGAGACGGCCTTCTTCTTGCCGAAGAGGCTCTTCTTCGAGGCGGCCTTGTGGATTTTCGCCACCTGACCTGCGAATTCCTCCGCCTTGGCTACCGCGGCCGCTTGGCTCGGTTCCTTGGGGTCGGGGATGTAGGAGGCGAAGCTGACCTCGTCGAACATGGGCGGGGGCACCATCTGCGCGACGAGTTGGTCGGCCGGGACCTCCGGATGGCGATCGACAAGGCGTTCTTGCATGGACAAATCGTACGGACGTGGTTGCATCGATCCCTATGCAGCGTATCCACAATGTGACCCAGCTCGCAGACCTCGACGCCGACGCACTGGCCAGGTGCTATGCCTACCCACGGCATCTGGACGGTCCGTGGGTACGGGCGAACTTCGTCAGCAGCATCGATGGCGCGTTCACCGTCGACGGTGTTTCGGCAGGCTTGGGCACCGAGGCGGACAAGACAGTGTTCACGGTCCTGCGTGAACTGGCCGACGTGATCGTGATCGGCGCGGGCACCCTGCGCGCGGAGAACTACGGCGGCGCGCACCCCGACCCGCAACGGCGCATCGCGCACCATCGGCACGGGATCGGTGGTCACCCCGACGGCACCCCGCCACCGATCGCGGTGGTCACCGCGACCGCCAAGCTCGATCCGGGGTCGAAGTTCTTCACCGACGCCGAGGTGCCGCCGCTGATCGTCACCACCAGCCACGCGGACCCGAAGCAGGTCAGTGCGCTCGAGGACGCGGGCGCGCAGATAGTGGTCGCCGGTGAGGCCGCGATCATGCCCGCCGCGCTGATCCGGGTGTTCGCCGAGCGCGGTCTGCACCGGGTGCTGTGTGAAGGCGGACCGCATCTTTTCGGGCAGCTGGCCGAGGCCGGCCTGGTCGACGAGCTCTGCCTGACCACCGCCCCGATGCTGGTCGGGGGCGCGGGCGGGCGAATCTCGCTGTCGGCGAGCACTTTCGACCTGCCGATGGCACGCAAGCAGCTGGTGCTCGCCGAGGACGGCACCGTCGCGGCCCGTTGGGCCCGTCGATGAAACCTGGCGCCGAACCTGGCAGTGTGTAGCGCATGCGTTGGACTCGGGCCGCGGCAACGGCCGCGACACTGTCGATCATGCTCGCGGGCTGTGGGGCCGGGCCGTCGGATCGGCCTGTCGTCGCCGTCGAGCGTCCCGGGGCAGGCGGCGCGCAGACCGAAGCGCCCGCGCCGCAGGACCTGGCCAAGGCCGAGGTGCCCAAAACCGATCTGGCCTGGCGTGATTGCACCGCGGCCACGTTGAGTTCGCTCGACTTCGGCGCCGCTCCGGCGGGTCTGGTCCTCGAGTGCGCCGAGTTCTCGACCCCGATCGATACCGCGGGCACCGTGCTCGGCACGTTCCGGGCCGGCGCCCTGCGCGCTCGCCTGCCGCAGACGCCCACCGATGCGGCCCCGTTGGTGCTCACCTCCGGTTCGGACCGTTCGTCGGCCTCGACGCTGGCCGGTCTGGCGATCGGGCCCAACAGCGCGTTGCTGGCCGCGCAGCCGATCGTCGCGGTGGATCGACGCGGCATCGGCGCCTCCCAGCCCATCGACTGCATTCCGGCGCAGCTGCGCGCGGTGATGACCGACCTCGGACAGACCGGGGTGGGCAGCGCCGATCAGGTCGGCGCCGTCGCGGGCTTCAGCCAGGACGCCACCATCGCCTGCCGCGATTTCCTGCAGCCCTACGAGGGCACGTTCGACGCGCCGCACGCCGCCGACGACATCGAGCAGCTGCGCAAGCAATGGCAGGTCGAGAAGATCAACGTGCTCGGCGCGGGCAACGGCGCCAAGGTGGCCCTGAGCTATGCCCGCCGCTACGGCGACCACCTGGCCCGACTCGTGCTCGACGCCCCCGAACCCGTCGGCGCGGACGCCACCACCATGGCCGAGGCGCGGGTCACCGGCGCCGAAGCGGCCCTCACCGCGTTCGCGCAGCGCTGCAAGGCCGCCAACTGCGCACTCGGCGCCGATCCGCGGGCGGCGATCGTGGCGCTGATGAACAAGGCGAACAGCGGCGGGCTCGGCGAGATCTCGGCCGCTGACCTGTCGACCGCGCTCACCGGTTTCCTGTCCAGTCCCCGCGGCGACCAGGCGAATCGGGTCACCGCCATGGCCGACATCCTCGCCGCCGCCGACCGTGGCGATCGCGGACCGCTGTCGGCGATGGTCGTGCGCGAAGCCGCCGCGATCACCTCCGACGGCGAGTTCGTGAACCGGTGCACCGACAGCCAGCAGCCCCCGACCGCGGACAAGGCCCGTGAACTCAGCGAGACGTGGGCGAGCAAATATCCGGTATTCGGGCGGAATGCCGCCATCGGGCTGATGGTCTGCTCGGCCTGGCCGGTCTCCACCGCGGCGCCGCTGCCGACGAAACTCGACTTGCCGGTGCTGGTGTTCGCCGGTGCCGCCGATCCGATCGTCGGCGGGGCGGCCGCCTCGGTGACCGGTGCGCTCGGCTCGGCGGGCGCTCGGCATGCCACGATGACCTGGCAGGGCTGGGGCCATCCGGTCGTCACCCACTCCGGGTGCGCGCAGAAGGCCGTCAACGACTACCTCGCCGAGGGGAAACTGCCCGCCGACGGCGGTGCCTGCCCGGCCTGATCGGGCCGGGGCAACCATCCGGTTCCGGCGCGTCATACGGGTCCGGCGACACCATCGCAACCCGATTCGGTGTACCGTGCCCCAGTGTTGTTCCGACAGCTCGAGCCCCGTACCGCTCGCACCTCCGCCGAGGTGATCAAGTTCGCGCTCTGGCCCTTCGCGGTCATGATGGTGCTGAACCGCGTCTTCATCAAGGCGATCAACGGTTTCGTCACCGACGACTACCGGCCTGTGTACAACGCCTCGTTCGAGTTCCTGAACGGCAGGCCGCTGTACACCGCCGACTTCTCGTCGGTCGACCCGCACTATCTCTACTATCCGAGTGGAACGCTGCTGATCGCGCCGGTCGCGATCATCGACTACGAGCTGTCACGCTGGCTGTTCATCGGGCTCAACGCTGTGGCGATTCTGCTCGCCTGGTATCTGCTGCTGCGCCTGTTCAAGTTCGGTCTGGGCTCCATCGCCGCGCCCGCGCTGCTGCTGGCGATGTTCGCTTCCGAGACGGTGACCAATACGTTGGTCTTCACCAACGTCAACGGCTGCCTGCTGCTGGCCGAGTTGGCGTTCATCACGCTGCTGCTGGCGCGCCGGGACCTCTGGGCAGGCGTGGCGCTGGGATTGAGCATCGCGGTGAAACCGACGCTGGCGCCGTTACTGCTGGTCGCAGCCGTTCGCGGCCAGTGGAAGGTGTTCATCACCGCGCTCGGTGTGCCGCTGGTGCTCACCGCGATCGCCTGGCCGCTGTCGGCGGACCCCGAGAAGTTCTTCACGCACGTGATGCCCTATCTGGCGGAGACCCGCGACTACTTCAACAGTTCGGTGGGTGGCAACGGGCTCTACTACGGATTGCCCGAATGGTTGATCCTGCTGGTCAAGGTCCTGATGGCCGGTGTGGTCGCGGTATCGCTGTGGCTGCTGTGGCGCTACTACCGCCACGACGAACTGTTCTTCGTCACCACGTTCTCCGGGGTGTTGCTCACCGCGTGGTTCCTGCTGCCGTCGCTGGGCCAGATGTACTACTCCATGATGGTCTTCCCGTTCCTGATGACCGTGGTACTGCGCAATTCCGTCCTGCGTAACTGGCCCGCGTGGCTGGCGATCTTCGGGTTCATGACCTACGACAAGTGGCTCTCCGATCGCTGGCAGGGCGTCGGCCGCAATCTCGAATACCTGCGGGTGACCTTCGGGTGGGGCCTGCTGCTCATCGTCGTGTTCTGCGTGCTCGGCGACCGGTATCTGGCGGCGCGTCGCGAGGGCAGGCTGCAGTTCGGAATCGACCCGACGTGGATCGAGAGTGCGCCCGATTCGCGGGACGGCACCGATGAGCCCGCGCCCGTCGCACCGGTCGAGGACACTGCGCCGCCCCGCGAGGATCCGGTGGCGCCGGTCGAGGATCGCGAGCCCGCGCTCAAGTAGTTACCGGCCGGTGACGCACCGCTCACGGCGCGCACCGGCCGAAACCATTAGCGTGGAGCCATGAGTTCCGATACTTCGTTGCCCACGCCGCGCATCCAGCTGACGCCGCAGCAATGGCGGGCGAAACTGGATCCCGAGGAATACGCGGTCCTGCGCGAGGCCGCCACCGAGCGTCCGTTCATCGGCGAATACACCGACACCAAGACCGAGGGCGTCTACACCTGTCGTGCCTGCGACGCCGAATTGTTCCGCAGCACAGAGAAATTCGACTCGCACTGCGGGTGGCCGTCGTTCTTCGATCCCGCCGATTCCGACGCGGTGATCCTCAAGCCCGACGACACCCTGGGGATGCGCCGGGTCGAGGTGGTCTGCGCGAACTGCCACAGCCACCTCGGGCATGTCTTCGAAGGCGAGGGCTACCCGACGCCCACCGACCAGCGCTACTGCATCAACTCGATCTCGTTGCGCCTGAAGCCCGCCGCCGAATAGCGGTCACACGAGACCGCGCACGTCCCACACCCACACACCGCCCACCTGCTCGGCCGGTACGCCGAGCAGGTCGTCCACGGTGCGACGCAGGGCATCATCGCTCTGTGACGGCGGCAGCACCAGCACATCGGCGCCCCAGTAGCGCAGGTCCGCGACGGCCTGCTCGCGCCGAGCTCGGTCGATGACCGGAACCGTACCGGTCTTGCGGACCAGCATGAGCAGAACGGCGGTGGATCGGGGGTCGGCGCCATAACCGGCCCCACGGTCCGCGCCGACCGGGCCGACGAAGTAGCCGCCGACGAGCGGGAAGGCGAAGTCGGCGTCGATCTGCCATCGCAGCGCGATCGAATCTCCCGAGGTGGGCGGCGGTACGATCACCACCGAGCCGTCCGAGACGTACTGCCGCACAGTGCCGTCGGCGAAGAACGCGGGCGTCCGGGGGCGTTCGGTGACGGGCAGCACGGTCGGCGCGATGGGTAGCAGCGCGAAGGCCAGGGCGCAGAACCAGGCAACGGGTCGCCGCCGCGTGGCAGCGGTGCGCAGCGATTCGATCGCCCGCTGAGTGCCGAGGACCAGGACTATCGCGATGGCCGGAATGGCTATCATGGCCAACCGCGATTCGATCATCCCGTTCAGCGGCGAGATCCATCCGAAGGCCAGCCACGGCATCGGAATCATCGAATACTCACCCTCGCCGAAGCGCACGACGCCGTCGAAGGACAGCACAATGCCCATCGACAGCGTCGTGAACACCACCCCGACGATCACGGCGGCCCGCACGATGCGCTCACGCCGCAGGTAGCACACGGCCGCGGCGACGAGCAGCAGTAGCGGCCAACCGAAGTAGGTGTTGTCCTCGGTCGGATTGATGCTCACATCGGGGCCGAACGAGAACATGCTGCCCGCCGATTCCGGCGAGAACTGCACCAGCGACAGAATGTCGTTGCCGACCCGGCCGATCCCTACGAATCGATACGACTGCGGTCCGGCGAACTGCCACCACAGCCCGAAACCGGTGAGCGTCAGCGTGATCAGCGCCGCGAGCAGTATCGACGGGGCCGCCGCGCGCGCTGTGCGCGCGATGGCACGCGGGGTGCGCAAGTAGGCCAGGGCGAAGGCCGCGAAGCCGAGCGCGAAGATCAGCAGCGGCTCCTCACCCAGCGTGAGCTGCAGCGCGACCAGCAGTCCGAGCGCGACGGCGGCGCGTGGCTGCCAGACCGGTCGCGACCCGACGGTGTTCTCCGCGTGCCTTGCCATCCTGATGACCCGCACAGCGATGAGCGGGAGCAACGCCAGAAAGACGAAATTCGCGTGCCCGTTGGTGTGCGCGATCATCGCGGGTGCGAAGCCGCAGAACAATCCGCCGATGGCCGCGGCGAATTTCGAGCTCACCAGCTCGCGCGAGAATGCCCAGTACCAGGCGAACGCTGTGCTGAACAGGCCGAATGTCAGCGCCGACACGAAGGTGACGGTGGGCCCGAACAGCAGCGTGATCGGGGTGAACGGCACCCCCCAGCCGTACATGAGGGTATTGGCCATCATGTTGATGCCGTCGGGATAGTTCTGCAGCTCGGTGCTGAACGGACTGTCGAGGTGGGTGAGGTTTCGCGCGGTGATGGCGTAGAACCACTCGTACAGCGTCTGGTCCTGATCACTCTTGCTCAGGTAACCACTGCTCGGGTTCCACCACAGCCCGGCGAGGACGAAGACCGCGAGCGACAGGTAGCAACCGGCGACGATCAGGTCGGTGCGCGCCGAGCGCAGCCACTGCGCCGGAGTTCGCCGCGACTCGACCGTTTCCGGTGCGGTTCGATCGGTCACTGCTGTGTCGGATCGACCCTCTTCGGTTCGATCCGTTCCCCACCCTGATACCACGCGCGAATCTCTCTCACCCTCAACGCCACAATCGGCCCGCTCACGATACTCGAGTGGGAGACCGCGGCGATACCAGGCCGAGGAGAAAGACCCTCTCCACGGAGAGGGCCTTCGGTGTCTGAGCCGCTTACGGCAGTGCGGTGAGCAACTGTTCGACCTCGACGCGCGGGCCGGTGAAGAACGGCACTTCTTCGCGCACGTGCAACCGCGCCTCGGTGGCCCGCAGGTCACGCATCAGGTCCACGATCCGGTGCAGTTCGGGGGCCTCGAAGGCGAGGATCCACTCGTAGTCGCCCAGCGCCATCGAGCTCACGGTGTTGGCCCGCACGTCCGGATATCCGCGCGCTTCCTTGCCGTGATCGGCGAGCATCTTGCGCCGCTCCTCGTCGGGGAGCAGGTACCACTCGTAGGACCGCACGAACGGGTAGACGCAGATGTAGTTCCCCGCGTCCTCGCCTGCCAGGAACGCGGGAATGTGGCTCTTGTTGAACTCCGCGGGCCGGTGCACCGCCACATTGCTCCAGACCGGCGCACTCGCCCTGCCCAGCTCGGTGGTCCGCCGGAAATCGGAGTACGCGGCCTGCAGGTCCTCGACCCGCTCGGCATGTGTCCACAGCATGAAATCGGCGTCGGCCCGCAGCCCCGCCACGTCGTAGATCCCGCGCAGCACCACGCCCTTGTCGGCGAGTCCGTCGAAGAACTCCTGTGCCTCCTTGATCGCCCCGGCCCGGTCCTCACCGAGCACGCCCGGCTGAACCTGGAACACCGAGAACATCAGGTAGCGAATGGTGGAGTTGAGAGCCTGGTAGTCGAGTCGCGCCATGGATCTATGGTGCCACTGCGGCGTTTTCGCCCGCGGTCGGGGCTCAGTCCCCTACCGGTCTGCTCGCCCGCCACGGCGACGACTCGTCACTGCCGAACACCGAGGTCACCGTCGTCGCCTCACCGTCGTGAAGTTCGACCGGACCGAGATCGGGATCGAGAATCAGGCTTCGCTCGTTGCGCTGCTCACCGGCAATGGTCACAGCGGGCGATCATGCAGTATCGCTATCGCCGATGCCCGCTGACACGCCGCTGGTCAGCCGGAGAAGCTGTCGAGTCCAGTGAGCTCACTGGACAGAGTCCAGAGACGGGCGGCGGCAGCGGGGTCGACGGCCCACGGCTTCACGCCGCCGACGAGCATATCGTCGTCGGTGGCGACTTCGGCGATATCGCAGTCCTGGCAATAGGCACCGCCGTGCCCCGCGAGCGGTGCGGCAGTCGCCGCCCAGACTGCTGTCGCCGCCCCCTGCGCCGGGGTTTTGAAGCCCTCGGCCCGACTACCGTCACTGCCGATCCAGCCCTGCGCGATCTGTTCCGCACGGGGGATGCGGCGTTGCAGTGGCGTGAGGATGCTGCCCGGGTGCACCGAGTACGCGTTGATTCCCGTCGCCGCGCCGATCGCGTCGAGGTGGGTGGCGAACAGTGCGTTGGCGGTTTTGGACTGACCGTAGGCTCTCCAGGTGTCGTAGTCGCGGCTGAAATGTAGGTCGTTCCAGCGGATACCGGACAGGAAGTGGCCCGACGATGCCACCGCCACCACACGAGCCCCGCTCCGGGCCAGCGCCGGACGCAAACGGTTGACCAGTGCGAAGTGCCCGAGATGATTGATCGCGAAGTGCGCTTCCCAGCCCGGCCCGACATCCCGGCATGGGTAGGCCATCACCCCGGCGTTCGCGATGATGACGTCGATGCTCCGGCCGGTATCGAGAAAGCGTTCACTGAACACCCGCACACTGTCGAGATCGGCCAAGTCGAGTTCATCGACCTCCGCGTTATCGACGTCGCACAACGCTTTTCGCGCCGCTTCGACCCGGCGGGCCGGCACGACCACCTGCGCCCCGGCACGCGCCAACGCCGCGGTGGCCTCCTTGCCGAGACCTGAATAACCACCGGTGACCAGGACCGTCTTTCCCGTGAGGTCGACGCCGTCGACGACTTCGCCGACCGTGCTGCGCGGTCCGAACCCGCTACCGATTCTGTGCTGCTCTGTGATCGCCATGCGCTGACGGTAAAATCTAGAGTGCGATCTAGGTCAAGCTGTGAGGACGCACGGGATGAACGAGCTGTCTATCGGTGACGTCGGGCGGGCCACCGGCCTCGGGGTGCACGCCTTGCGATACTTCGAACGGGAAGAACTTCTGTTGCGCCCGATCCCTCGGTCTCCCGGTGGACAGCGCGTCTACGCACCGGCCGACGTCGAATGGCTCCTGCTCTGCAACCGCCTCCGCGAGTCCGGCATGCCGATCGCGACCTTGCGAGTCTTCGCCGGGCTCGTTCGCTCGGGACCGGGAAACGAGCAGGAGCGACTGGCGTTGCTCGAGGCTCACGAACAGTCCGTCCGTGACAGGCTGGCCGAGCTGGCGGCCGACCTCGAGGTGATCCACAACAAGGTCGTCACCTATCGCAAGCATGTCGACGAGGGCACCGCGGTCGGAGTCTGGTCCCCCGAGCCACCGAGCTGACAGACGGCGATGTTTGTTCCGTGGCAGCTGCGCGGCCGGCCACGACTAGCTTCCGCCGTTCACACTGAGTACCGCCAGATCTTCGATCCCTCGGTAGTGAATGCCGGTCATGCCGAGAGACCGTGCGGCGGAGACGTTTTCCGGCCGGTCGTCGATGAACACACAGCGGTTCGGTGCGACACCGGCCGCTTCAGCAGCGATCTCGTAGATGCGCAAGTCCGGTTTCGCGATGCCGACGGCCGCACTGCTGATCACGGTGTCGGCGAAATCGGTGAGACGCATCCGGGCCAGATGGATGTCGAGGTTGTCCATCGCGTTGGTGACCAGGACCAGCGGGACGCGGGCGCGGACCTCTGTCAGCAGATCCCTGACCTGCTCATCGACCCAGAAGTCGACGGCGGCGAAGGCGTCGACCGCCCGGACCGCATCGGGATGACCGCCGAGCGCGGCGGTGATCGAAGCCAGCCACTGCTCGGCGGTGATCTGTCCGAGTATGGCCGGGCGGATCTGTTCCGGGGCGAAGGCGGTGGCCAGCACGGGCAGCCCGTAGTGCTCCTCGATGTCGCGCTGACGGTCGTGGTCGAATTGACGGAGCACGCCATCCAGATCACACAGCACCGCTTCGAATCTCCGCATCGTCCCAGTCTGCCTGTGCCACGGGGTGACTCACAGCGATCACGCGGCGCCGGTATCGCCTGCCGCCGAGGACACGCCACGAAGCCGGGCCGGAGCGAGGTACCGGAATGGATCGGCCCACACATATCCGGTCGCCGCCGGCATCGGGATCAGCGCTGCGTGCTCGCGATGTACGCGGTAGCCACGCGTTCTGCGGCTGCGGTTCCCGACGCGACGCAGGCGGGAACACCGACGCCGTGTAGGTAGGCGCCCGCTACCGCGATGCTGTCGAGGGGGGCGATAGCCGACTCGAGAGCCGCGATCCGCTCGGTATGGCCGGGGGCGTACTGCGGAAGGCCACCGGGCCACCGTTGGACGACCGCTTCGATCGGGGTGATCGGGATGCCGGTGACGGTGGACAGGTCGGCGACAGCCGCCGCGATGAGGTCGTCGTCGGTCCAGGAGAGCGGCTTGTCGTCGCCGAGCCGGCCGAAGGAGGCGCGGACCAGCGCGACGTCACGCTCGGCCAGATGCGGCCATTTACGACTGGACAGGGTGAACGCCTTGGCGCGCAAGGGTTCTCCGGTGGCGACGAGGATGCCGGAGTTGTCCGGTAGCGCGGTGTCGCGTGGCAGGGCCATCGCGACCAGCGCCGACGAGGACAGTTCGATGCCTGCGGCGGCTCGGGCGGCCTCGGGCGCCACGTAGTGCAGCAGGCGGGCGGTCACCGGGGCAGGCGTAGCGATGACGACACCTTCGACGGCGCCGATCGGGTCGACCACCCAGCCATGGGGTCCGCGGGCGATTCTGGTTGCGGCGGTGGTCGCGACAAAACGCGCGTCCGAAGCCTCGGTCAGTGCGGCCAGCAGGGCTCCGTAGCCGTCGCGCAGCCCACCGAATACCGGGTCCGAGCTGGGCGCGGGCATCGCCGCACCGACAGCCTCCGTAAGACTCGACGCGCCGTCGTCGAGCGCTGCGGCAAGAGTGGGTAACGCGGCGCGGACACCGATCGAAGCACTGATTCCCGCATAAACCCCGCCTAGCAACGGATCGACGCTCCGCTCGACCACCTGCCTGCCGAACCGGTCACCCACCAGAGTCTGCACGTCGATGTCGCAGCCTCGATCCCAGCGCAGCGGCCGCTCCGGCTCCGTGGCGACCCGGGCGAGCGTCGCATCGTCGACCAGCCCGCGCAGCGACTCGGCATCAGACGGAATCCCCATCAGGGTTCGCCCCGGCAACGGATGCGCCGACCCCTGCGCCCAGACCAGCGGCCGTTTCCCCGCGGGCCGCACCAACTGGTCGGCCAGGCCGAGTTCGCTCATCAACTCGATCACCTCGGGCCTGCGCCCCACGAAGGCCTCGGCGCCGAGATCTACTGGCCCCCCGGACAATTCACGAGTGTGCAGCACGCCGCCGACCCGTCCGCTCTGCTCGAGCACGACGATGTCGGCGTCCTCCCCCAACCGCTGCCGCAACCGATAAGCCGCGACGAGCCCGCTGATTCCGCCCCCGATAACCGCGATCCGCATGTACCGACCGTAGCCGTGCGACACGTCGCCCGGTGCGACGCACCGGCTCCGATGTCGGCTGGGTCACCAGCGCGTCTGGTTCGTGAGCCGAAGCTACAGGGAGTGCACCAACTCGACCAGGGCGGTCAGCACACCAGGATCGGTGTCGGGCAGCACGCCGTGGCCCAGGTTGAAGATGTGCCCGGTCGCACCGAGCGTGATCGCCTCGTCGGCTTCGCGCACGATCCGCCGCGTCTCGGCCTCGACAGCGTCGAACCCGGCGAACAGGATCGCGGGATCCAGATTGCCCTGCAAGCCTTTTCCGGCACCGACCCGGCGCACCGCATCGGTGAGCGGCACCCGCCAGTCGACACCGACCACATCGGCACCGGCCTCACCCATGGCACCCAGCAGTTCGCCCGTGCCGACGCCGAAGTGAATGCGCGGCACCCCGGCCGAGGCCACCTCGGCGAACACCCGCTCCGAATGCGGCAGCACGTACTCGCGATAGTCGGCCAGCGAGAGCGCGCCCGCCCAGGAATCGAACAGCTGCACCGCGTCGACCCCGGCCGACAACTGGGCCTGCAGGAACGCGATGGTGATGTCGGTCAGGGCGCCGAGCAGGGCGTGCCAAGTCTTCGGGTCGGCGTGCATCATCGCCTTGGTGCGCTCGTGCTGCTTGCTCGGCCCACCTTCCACCAGGTAGGAGGCGAGGGTGAACGGGGCGCCCGCGAAACCGATGAGCGGGGTGTCGCCGAGCGCGCCGGTGAGCAGTCGCACACCTTCGGTGACCGCGCCGACCTCTTCGGGGCGCAGCCGCGGCAGCGCGCGCACGTCGGCTTCGGTGCGCACCGGGGAGGCGATGACCGGGCCGACACCGGGCACGATGTCGAGGTCGATCCCCGCGGCCTTGAGCGGAACGACGATGTCGGAGAACAGGATTGCCGCGTCGACGCCGTGGCGGCGGATCGGCTGCATGGTGATCTCACACACCAGCTCCGGGTCGAAACACGACTCGAGCATGCCGATGCCCTTGCGCAGTTCCCGGTACTCCGGCAGCGACCGGCCGGCCTGACGCATGAACCACACCGGGCGCCTGCTGGGCGTCGCGCCGGTGGCGGCGGCCAGGAAAGGGGCATCGGTCAACCGGCGGCGGGTGTAAGTGCTCATCGCCGTTCATCCTAAGCGCCGAGCCCGCGGGAACCTCACGCCCCGGCGGGTGTGGGACCGACCACACGTTCCACCGATCAAGTCGTCGATACCCGCCGACCCCGCTCACGTCGCACATCGTGCATCGCGCCGACGCCGAGAATGCACCCTACGCAACGCGACCCGCACGCAACGCGCACGGCGGCGCGCCTCCGACGGCGCCGGGCACCCACGGTCTACCGTTCCTCCTCGTGACACCGCTCGACATCCGCGACGGCGCCGCACCGACCGGGGGAACGCCCCGCGAGCCTGCTTCTTTTCGGGCGGCGGTCGATGCGATGGGCACCGCAACAGTGCACCCCCGAATCGAGCTGGCGCCGATCCGTCCCCCGCAACGGTTGGCGCCGTTCTCCTATGCGCTCGGGGCGGAGGTCATCCACCCCGACAGTCCGGTGGTGCCCACCGACTCCGAGGGCGACGCGTTCGGCAGGCTGATCCTGCTTCACGACCCCGACGGCGACGAGGCCTGGAACGGTGTGTTCCGGCTCGTCGCCTACATCCAGGCCGACATCGACGCCGCATTGGCCGCCGACCCCCTCTTACCCGAGGTGGCGTGGAGCTGGCTGGTCGACTCCCTCGAATCGCGCGGCGAAGCGTTCACCGCCCTCGGCGGCACGGTCACCGCGACCAGTTCGGTCCGCTATGGCGATATCGCGGGCCCACCCCGCGCGCACCAGCTCGAACTGCGCGCGTCGTGGACGGCCACGACCACCGAGATGCGCCGACACGTCGAGGCATTCTGCGAAGTGCTGGCCTTCGCCGCCGGGTTACCCCCCGCCGGGGTCACTCATTTACGACCGGAGTCCTATACCCGCACCGATCGCCCTTGATCGCCACGTAGAGTTCACGTTTATGTCGGTCGCCGAGGAACCCACCGCAGCAGAGCCCCTGCTCGCCCCTGCCGAGGGGGTTCCACCTGTGCTGGCGACCGCCGACGAGGTCGCCGCGGCCGCCAAAACCCTCGCCGCGGGCACCGGTCCCCTGGCTGTCGACGCCGAACGCGCGTCCGGTTTCCGCTATTCGGCCCGGGCGTACCTGATCCAGCTCCGCCGTGAGGGTGCGGGCTCGTTCCTCATCGACCCGATTCCCGTCACCGACGCACTGACCCCGCTGGCCGAGGCGATCAACGACCTCGAATGGGTCCTGCACTCCGCCGACCAGGACCTGCCCGGCCTCGCCGAACTGGGTTTGCGCCCCGCCCGCCTGTTCGACACCGAACTCGGCGGCCGCATCGCCGGCTACGAACGCGTCGGCCTGGCCGCGATGGTCGAAAACCTCCTCGGCCGCTCCCTGCGCAAGGGCCACGGCGCCGCCGACTGGTCGAGCCGCCCGCTGCCCGACGAATGGCTCAACTACGCCGCCCTCGACGTCGAACTACTCCTCGAACTCCGCGACACCGTCGCCGCCGACCTCGACGCCCAGGGCAAACTCGACTGGGCCGCAGAGGAATTCGAGCACGTCCGCACCATGGACCCGCCCGCTCCGAAAGCCGACCGCTGGCGCCGCACCTCCGGCATCCACACCCTGCGCCGCACCCGTCAACTGGCGATCGTGCGCGAACTGTGGACCACCCGCGACGAACTCGCCCGCGCCCGCGACGTCGCCCCCGCCCGCATCCTGCCCGACTCGGCCATCGTCACCGCCGCCACCAGCGAACCCCGCTCGATCGCCCAACTGCGCACCCTCCCCGTCTTCGGCGGCCCCCGCCAGCGCCGCTACTCGCGCGACTGGCTGGCCGCCGTCGAACGAGGCCGCACCCTCCCCGACAAGCAACTCCCCCCACTCACCCTCCCCTTCGACGGCCCGCCCCCGGTCAACCGCTGGGAACGCCGCGACCCCATCGCCGCCGCCCGCCTCACCACCGCCCGCGGCGCCATGGGCGAACTCTCCACCGAACACTCCATCCCGGTAGAGAACCTGCTGTCCCCCGAACTGGTTCGTCGTCTCTGCTGGGACGGACTCCCCGACTACAAGAACGTCGGCACTCCCGAAGAGTTGTCCGCGAAGATCGAGGCCTTCCTCCTCGCCGGCGGTGCGCGCCCATGGCAACGCACCCTTGCGGTTCCAGCCTTGACAAGCGCACTGACTCCGGCATCCGACTAATCCGGCACCGGCCGAGGTTGGTCGGCAAGCGGACATCACCGCCGCGCACTTGCTTATCGCGATTGGCTTCCCTCAGCGCAAGGTGCAAGCCGACACGGTCTGCGAACTGCTTCACGATCGGTGCCGTCTGCCAGGATTCCGTCGGCTGCTGTCGACGGCGTCGCAACCGGATTCGCCTCAGCGAGAGCTGCGGCAATAGGTTTCGGCCCGTACGCATACGATCAACCTCACATATTCACGTTCGTGGGTCGCAAGATTGATCTCCCAAGCGTAGTCCGGCGAGAATTCCCTACCCTCCTCATTCGCCGCGGCCACAACATCAGTACCAGCGTGCGTCATGTGTGGATTTCATCACGAAAGTTCAGATCCTTCCGCCCGACCAGTCCACCGCGAGCTTCGGTCGCGGTGAGGAAGACATCGAAATAGATCTTCTCGTCGCTCTTCTATTTCGAAACAAATCTTTCCCCGCCGCTTCCCCCGGTTGGAATGCGGGCAATTCGCAGGTGCCCCGCGAATGAATTCTCTACCAGGACCGATTTACTTGCAGAATATATCCAGAACTCCGGATCTCGATCGAATATCTCATCAAAATGACTCAATATAAAGTCGGTCCCAATCTCAACCGTCGGCAATGTGAGACTACTCCAGAATATTAGCACTCGGCCGTCCCCGGGCAGGAATCTACGCAAGGCACTGGCCGATTCTTCAATATTAAATTCGATATCTGCAAGAAGATCGATTCCTGCTTCGAACCCATTTGACCGTACCATCGGAATTCCACGGAAACCGACCAAGGCCCGCTCGCTCGCACGCAACATGCTCATGGACATCGAGCAGCCGTACTCCGGTCCTGCCAATCCACGAACGATGGCGACCACCTTCATGTCGAGCGAGTCTAACCAGCGTTTCGGCAACAGATCGGGCCGCGATCCGTACAGATCTTCGATTGTCACACGTTGCCTCCCATTAGTCGCGGAAGTAGAAATGTTGGAATTCCATATTCAGCTAGGACATTAGTAGTGCACCATAGGGAGCCATATATTTGATGCCAGGTCCACTAAATCCAAAAGGCCACGGTTTGGTATTCCATTTCGTAGACGCGTAGGCAATTCACGAGATCGTTCGATACGATTGCAACGTCGTTCTCCCTCACATCGAATAGCTCGTCTATCCATTCGCTAGACGAAGCCAAGCACTCCGCCCACGGAAAGTGTTCCATTCCCGTGCGGAACAGGAATTCTTGCCCAATACCCGATAATTCCAAAATCTGCCTACGCCACTCGGACACCTCTGTCGTATCTAGCGTGTGGTCGGCCAGCGATTGCGGAACAGCGTCCATGCTTGTACACGAAATGAAGTACTCCCTCATGCGAATTGGAATATCGCCGTTGGTACGGTACCGAACTATTTCGATGTTCCGGAATCGAACCAATAGTCGATCTGCCAATTTTCGCTCACGAAGCAACGCCAGCTTGCTGCGAAGTTCCTCACTCGCCATCTACTACTCTCCCGTATAGTACAAGTGGTGGTCACCACCGACCGACTTGTAAATCTTACCCCGCATGTCTTGGCTATTCGGGCCGATTACGTTTACGTCTTCCTGCGGTTGACCGGCATGGAAGTGCGGGTGAGGAGCTTGTGGGTCATTGGTGTGCTCTACGATTACTCGACTTCCTTCAGGCGTTTCATACTGATAGTAACGCCCGTGAGCACCTGGATTTTCCGAGTAGTGATAATTGCTGTGATTTTGCCTATTGTAGTCGTCACCGACCTCCCATTGATGAGTTGGCTGCTGAGAACGAGGAACGCCGGCGCGATCCAGTGCTGCGTTAAATGCCTCTCGCCGGGAATCAAAATATTGGTTGTCCTTACACGCGAGCCCTAGAGGATCGAGCCACGTAAGCGGATTATGAGGATAGATATTGGGATTGGGAGACGGCGAGAGCCCCAACGGATCCTGTGTAAGGTACCTAGCCGACTCCGGATCGTAATACCGATGGTAGTTATAGTGAAGACCTGTTTCGGTGTCGTATTGTTGCCCCTGGAACCGATGGGGCATTTCAGGGCCAGTCCACACGGTTCTACCCCAGAGAGTGCTGGTGGCCGTTGAGGCGATTTCGCCGCTGACGGGGTCGGCGAGATGAGTGGGGCTGCCTTGCAGGTTGGTGACTATTGCCCAGAATTGGCCGTCGACCGATTGGGTGAGAGGGATGTGGGACGTGGGATGGTTGGTCCAGGTGTGGATTCGGACGTATGAAGGGGTAGTGGTGGATTGTTCGGTGAGGTGGACTCCGTCCCAGGCGAATTCGGTGCGGGTTTCGCTGCCGTGATGTTGTTTGGTCGTACGTCGGCCGAAGGGGTCGTAGGTGTAGGTCCAGGTGGCGTTGTCGGGGGTACTGACTTCAATGAGTTGGTCAAAAGCGTTATAGCGATAGTGCCAGATGGCGGGTTTGCGGGAGATCCGGGTTTTCTCTTTGCGGATGAGGCGGCCGGCGGTGTCGTAGTGGAAGCGCGTGCGGCCGGCGCGTACGAGGAGATTCTCGCGGTACTCGAACCGCGAATCACTCGCAGGTTCGGCGGGGTTATATTCGGGGACAACGGGATCAGATGGTGCCGGTAACGTGTAAATGTCGGCGGTGACGAGGTTCGACAGAGCGTCGTAGCTGTATTGCTCGGAGGCACCGCCGCCTGGAACATCGATGTGAGTTATGCGCCCGATCGCATCGAGGGTGTAGTCGCGCCGACGTCTGTTGGAGGGTGTCGTGATGGTGTGGCTGGTAATGTATCCGTCTGGGCGCCAGGCATATTCGTCGCGTTCGAGTAGCCGGATCGGGTCAGCGGTGCGGGGGTCGAGTTGGATGAGTTCGCGGCTGAGGGTGTGACCGGCGGGGCTATAGGTGTTGTGTTGGCCTATTCCGACGGTGTGCCAACTGTTTTGGCGGCCGTTCGAATCATGGGTGAAGTCGAATCGGTGGCCGTTGGTGGTCAGGGCGGCGATCCGACCGGTCGGGGTGTGTTCGTAGTCGGTCGCTGCGCCGCTCGGGGTTGTATACCGAACGCGGCGGCCGTGCTCGTCGTAATCGTAAGTGAGGGGGCGTCCGTCGACGTGTTGGGTCAAGACTCGTCCAGCCGGCGAGTAGGCGAAGGTGACCGCGTGAATAGTGTCGTCGTACACACCATTTCGGGCTGTGGTGAGTTGTCCGGTCTGGGTATATGCGTTGGTGATCCATTCGCCGGTATCGGTGCTGACGCCGGCGAACCTGCCGAGGATGTCATAAGTGTGGCGGCGTTGGACCCCGGTGGGTGTGGTGATGATGGCGGGCCGATTGAGGAGGTCGTGTTCGGTCTGGGTAACTGAGCCGTTGTAGTCGGTTTCGGTGCAGACGTTGCCGGACGGGTCGTATTCGTAGGTCCAGGTGTCGCCGAGGGGGTTGGTGACCGAGGTGAGTCGACGTTCGGTGTCGTGGGTGTAGGAAGTAACTGCACCATCAGCGGTTTCGCGGGTGGCGACCAGATCGAAAGTGCCGTAGGTGTAGCGGGTGATGGCGCCGATCTGGTTGGTGTGGGTGAGCAGGTTCGCTTCGCTGTCATAGGCCCACGACTGTGCGGTGCCGTCAGCATCGTTGCGCGACACCAGCTTTCCCTCGACCGAGTACTCCTTGGTGCTGATGTTGCCGAGGGGATCGGTGATTGTGACCGGTCGGCCGAACATGTCGCGCTCGACGGTGGTGACAGCGTTCCCAGGTTCGGTGATTCGGATCGGTAGCCCGGCCGCATCGACATCAATACTGGCGGCGGCACCGGTCGAGAGCGTGATCGACGCCGGAGCACCGCACGGGTGGTGGGTGTAAGCGGTCGAGACGCTGTCGGCGTCGGTGGTGGTGGTGAGATTGCCGGTCTCATCATAAGTGCGGGTGATGGTGGTGCCGTCGACATCGGTGATCGTGGCAGGACGTCGCGGTGCGGCGTAGCTGACTGTGATGGAAGCATTGTCGGGGCGTCGAACCAGGACCAGGTCACCGTCGGGGTTGTAGAGGTAGATGGTGGTGTTGGCGTAGGCATCGACGTAGCGGACCGGTTGGCGGTACTCGTTGTAGTCGGTGATCGATGTCGCGCCGCGTGGGTCGATCAGGTTGCGCAGGCAGAGGTCTTCGTCGAATTCGAAGGTGGTGGTGGCGCCGAGGGAGTTCGTATGGTGGGTGCGCGAGCGCCCGAATTCGGGAAGCGGTTCATACGCGAAAGTCGCTGACAGGATGCCGTCGGTGCCGACCTGCTTGATGACCCGTCCGGATCGGTCGTAGCTGTTGTGCATTTCTGTGCCGCGGGAGTCGCGCCATGACAGCATGCGGTGTTGTTCGTCGTAGCTGAAGGTCGTAGTCGCGGCGACACCGTTGGTCACGGCGACGAGATCACCTGCCGTGTAGCCGAATTCGCGGACAATGGTTTCGAGCGCTTCACCGGTCGGGGTCGTACCGAGCACTGTCAGGGCGGTAACACGGTCGTCGGTGGTGTCGATCCGGACGCGGTACCCGCCGGAGTGGGTGACTTCGGTGGGGTGGCCGGTGTCGCTGTAATGGAAGGTGATTCGGTTGTGGTGGCGATCGGTGATCTCGGTGATCGGATAGGTGCCGAGAGGGGTTTCCGAACCGGCCGACGCTGCGGTGGGCCGAAAGCTCCAGGTGAGCTCGCGGTCTGGGTCGTGAACTGAGTATCCGCCTGTTTCGGTGCGGGTCATGGTTGCGCGAATGCCCTTGTGTACCGGATGAACTGGGAGGTCCGGGGCGGTGTGGGGGAACTGCCACAGCTCACCGTCGGGTCCGACGAAGCGGACTCCGACCTGGTCGACTTCGACCCGCATATCCAGTGTCGCGGCCCAGGAAGGCCCGAACCATCGGCCGAAGCGATACGAAGAACGATGGCGGCGGGTCAACACCAACGCCAACACCCCAGGCAGCTCGATATCGGTTGCGGGGAGCAGGAACTCGCCGGTCGCGACGTCGACCGGGTCACCACAGTCGGTGGTTTGCTTCGCGGTCTTGTTCAGGTCCGGCTTATCGGAGCCGGACTGGTCGGGAAGCTTGCTCGTCTCCGGCGTGCTCGCCGGTTTCGTGGTCCCTGGGGTGTCCGGGTTATCAGTTGTCTTCGACGGTGTATCAGGTGTGCTGGCCGGATTCGTGGGCGTGTCAGGCTGTTTGGTAGTCGACGGTGTTGTCGAGGTGTCGGTGTTCTTCGTCGCCGCAGGACTCGTGGTGGTGTCAGCGTTCTTCGAGGTCTTGGACGGGGTCTTCTTGAATGCCTTCGCGATATCACCGAACGCCGACTTCAGCTGCTTGAGCAACGGCTTCAGCTTCGACATCGTCTTAGCCAACTTCGAGAACAACTTCGAAATCGTCGCCACAGTCTTCGCGATATACGCAGTCGCCTGGACCGCGACCAACGGAGTCGCCAAACCGACCGAGAACACCAACTCCGCCGCCCACACCGCGAGACGACCGACAGTCTGTGCGACCAGGTCACGCACAGTTTCGCGGACCGCGGCCACGATCCCACCCGCCATCCGGATCGCCGAGGCTGCTGCGGTCGCGGCGGTGTTGGCCGCGGTGAGCAGGTTCGTGGTGTTGGACGCTGCGGATTGGTAGGCGGTGGCGGTTTGGCCAGTCCAGTCCGCGACATCGGCTGTGACCGCGGCGTTTTGAGCGGTCGCTACCTCGCTGATCCGGGCGGCAACGTTGTCCCAGGTCTTGGCATAAGCCTCGATCTGCGCGGGGTCACCCGCGATCCAATCCAGGGCATCCTGCAATGGCTGGCAGTGCTCGATCAGCCAACCCACGCCGTAACCAGCCAGCGTCCCGAGCGGGTCGACGACCAACGAGACCGCTTCGGCACCGAGACCGACGACACCGAGGCCGACCTCGATCCAGGAACCACCCGAGATCGCGTCGGACAAGTCGGTGACCGAGCTGACCAAGCTAATGCCGGTGGACCAGTCGGTGGTGTCTTCCTTCGCCGCGATCAACGGGTTCGCGGCCATTACAGACCGGACTCTTGGGTCTTGAGCGCAGTGGCGTTGGTGGTGTCACGGCTTGTGAACGCATCAGCAACAGCAGTCAGGTTCGAACTGGTGTCACCGAAGGCATCAATGGCGGCCTGGATCGCGTCGATGCCATCGGTCTCGACCGAATCGACGAACAACGGACCGAGGAAGGCACACAGTTTCCCGAACGCATCCGAGGGGGCCGAGACGGCTTGGGCTGCTTCGAGGGCTTCGGTCAACCCTGAACCGGCCGAGGTGACGTTGGTGGCATGGGTTTTGATCTTGTCCGGGGAGATACTGAGTTCCCCGCCTGCGCCTGTCATGGTGCTGCCCCGCCCCTCGTGTGATGCCACCCCAGGACGGCGGGCACACCCAGCCCGCGACCTGCGATGTCGAACCTGATCGAACAGGTCCTATGCACCGGAAATACCGGTACGTCAGACCTGCGGCACGCAGTGCCAATCGCCGAGCGTAGCGGATACGACAGGGTTGGTCCGTGCGGTGAAATCGATGGAACCAGAAGGGGCTTCGGTGCGTCTAAGGGTGTGAAGGAGTGCCATCGCAGTGGCCGATTGAGCGTGATGCTGTGGATGGGGTGGATCGATGTTGGAGCGCATGACTCGCCACCGTCGGCGTCGCCGTGGGTTGTTGTCGAAGGTTGTCTGCACTCTCGCACCGCGGAACTCGCTGGAGTCGAGGAGGTTTCATGGGGCGGGGCAGTGAGGTGAATTGGGTGCAGTGGTGTCGTAGGCTGTGCGCAACGACGGGGTGGCCGAGTGCGGGGAGCATGCGGGCGGCCGTGGGTTGGTGCGGGCTCGGCCGGACGGTGTGGCTCGGTGATCGGGGAAGACGGAGGATGCTCGTGCTGCGACGGTCTGTGTTGGTGAGCGCGGTGTTGTGTGGGGTGCTTGCGGTGGCGGGGTGTTCCACTACCGAGAGCGGGAAGGCGCAGCCAAGTGCGACCACCGATCAGGCGGCGGCTACTGCGGCCTTGTGGGACCCGTGCAGCCAGATCCCGGATTCCACTTTGACCAGCATGGGGCTGGATGTGGCGTCGAAGCGGTCGGGCATACTCGGTGCCGAGGAGCCCGGTTGGAAAATCTGCGCATGGAGCGCTTCGGCCTACCCACCTGGCTATGGCCTCACTGTTTATACGACGATTCACACAGTCGATGAAGTGCGCCAGAAGTCGACGAACATCGAGTTCAAGGATGTAGCGGTCGCCGGACGTCAGGGCATTCAATTCCGGCAAAGTCATCACGATGCCGATGAGGATTGCTCGCTGGTGTTCCAGACAACTAGTGGGTTTGCTCAGCTAGACATGCTCAACACCGGCGTCAAAGAGCGGAAAACTCCACCGTGCGAACGGCTGCAGCCGATGGCCGCGGCGATTGTTCCGCTTTTCCCGAAGTAGATAGCAAAATACATGTACAGAAGGGTGGGGTGAATGGCAGACGAGAAGTCTCGTTGGGAGACTCTGAAATCCAACGCAGAGTCCGGGAATCTCTACTTGGATCCGTCTGTATCGACGAGCTGTCGTGACGCGTGCAACAGGCAGATAACACTGTTCAGTGAGCTGAAACAGAGCCTGAGCTCTCTCTCGTCGGTGTCCGGCTTGGGTCGCTTCAACGCAGCGGACGAGCTGTCCAAGATGCTCGGAATGAAAGCCATTGGCGGGGAGCGCGATTTCAATACAGCTTTTGAAGAACACATACAGGTTCTCACGCTGATCCGCGACACCATCGAGATCTCGGTGAAGAAGTACGAAGACCAGCAAATAGCCCAAGCGCAAGCGCTGACTTCACAGGGCGCCAACCTTCCCAGTGGTGGTTAAGAATGTCATTCTTGGACAATGTCGTCGGTAGGGCAGTCGTCAACTCCATTCCGGGAGGTAGCACATACCTCTCGTTGAAGGATTACGCCGACGGTAGCAAGCCGACCCGCTCGACGGACGAGAGCCCGGACGCGCATATCGCACGGAATCGGTTGGCGGAGTTGAAAAACGAATTCGACGGCGCCTATCAGAAGCCGCAGGTCGTCTCGTACGACGAACCGAGTCAGATGTCGGACCTGTACGAGCGGGTCTCCGCGATGTCGATGACCGATGTCAACACGCTGCACACCCGCTGGGAGACCCTGCGCAACAAGCTAGAACAGGGTTTCAAGACCTACGACGCCGAAATCGGGAAAGCGATCGGGGAGAAGTGGACCGGTAACGCGGGAGCCAGCGCCGGTGCGGGCATCAAGGACTATGTCGAGAAGTCGGGAAACCTGCTGTCGTCGGCGCAGATGATGGCCGAGAAGGTGAAGGTGGTCGAGTCGGCCATGCAGATCGCCAAGGATCGGGTCCAGCCGCACGAAGGCTCCACGCTCAGCGGGATCGCGAGCTACATCCCCGGACCCACCTGGAAGATGGACAGCCACAACGCCGATACCGCGAAATCGGAAGGGGCGGAGGTGGTCAAGGGCATCTATTACGAGGCGATCAAGATCGCGGACACCGACGTCCCGCTCGTCCCCCAGCCGTACAACCCCTTGGACACCGGCTCGAAGCCGGGCGATGACAACGGCAGCAAGGACGACACCACCGACAAGAAGTCGACCACGCAACAGCCCACCACCGAACAGCCCACGACCGAACAACCGACCACCGAGACGCCGACTACGGAGGACCCCTCCGACGACGACACCGGCGACGACACGACACCGTCGAGCACGGAGCCTGCGGCGACGACACCGCAGTCCACCGTGCCGACCACGCCGACTTCACCGACCGGCACCACCCCCGCGTCGACGACACCGATGGGGACCGGCGGTTCTCCGGGTGGCGGTTCGCCCGGTGCGGGGACACCGGGTTCCGGTGTGCCAGGAGCGGCCGTTCCGGGCACACCGGGTGGCGCGGCCGCGGGGAAGGGCGGTGCCGGTACAGGAGGCGCGGGTTCCGCCGGTTCGGGCCGCGGGATGTCGGGCATGGGCGGTATGGGTGCCGGTGGCGGGAAGGGCGGGAAGGGCGATGACGAGAAGGAATCCGGGACGAAGGACTATCTGATCAATCAGGAGAACGGTGAAGAACTCACGGGGCTCAGCGAGGATCAGCGGGCCAAGACGGTGCCGCCGGTGATCGGCGCATGAGCCAGGGACAGTGGCACTTCAGTGCGCTCGGGTTCACGGTGCTGTGGCGCGCGGCGGATCGCGATGTGCTCCCCTATCCGTTGCAGACGCAGGCGGACGCGGTGACCGTGGACGACTACGACCGGCTGTGGCAGGACGAGGCCCAGCGGATTCTGCCGATATTCGACCACTCGCTGGACGCGGCGCTGCAAATTCTGCTCGAGCCGGAAGCGCGATTCGAGCTCGCCGGGTACGGCGACGGGGAGAAGTTGCGGTCGTTCGCGGCGGTGCGGGGGCAGCAGGCGGTGCTGGTGGAACAGCAGCGGGTGCCGCTCGACCACGAGGGCGGTGACATCCGGATGAGCATGCTCGAGATCGAACAGCTGCCCGACAAGCTCCTTGCCCGGCTGCCGAAGACGGGGGCGGCGGGCGGGGACGTGTTCTCGATGAACAGCAACGACTTCGACGAGGAAGCACCCTACGATCCGTGGGCGGCCGACCGGCGCACGCCGCAGCAGAAGGCGGATGATTTCTTCGGGCGGCCCCGGTCGACGCTGGTATACGTGGCGGGCTATCCGGGCGCCGCGACGGACAACCGGCCACAACCCGGACAGGGCTTCCACGTGATGGATTTCCCGGATGGGCGCTACCTGGTCACCGAACGAGGCTCTGTGATCGAGGCGCGACCGGGTGATACCGGCGATGCTCGAGGGTCGTTGGTGCGGTTGATGAAATCGGCCATCGCGATCTATCGCGAAGACAACGAACCCGCCTACCGATAGACACGCATCGACCCCTGCCATGAGCCACGGCAGGGGTCGATGGTGTTACTGGGCCGGGGTTCGGTGCGCTTGTTCGACGAATTGGTTGGTGTAGGTGGGTTCGAGGTCGATGCGGTCCCGGACGGGGGCCACATTGCGGGAGTATCGGCCCAGGATGCGGAGGACGTTCTGGGCGCCTTCGGGTTTCATCAGGCCGTCGCCGTTGAACATGCCGATCGAGTCGCGGATGGATTTCGCGTAGAGGGCGGGGTCGCTGCCGGCGTATTGGGACGGCATCTTCGCGGCGATCTCGTCGGGGTTGTGGGTGTCGATCCAGCGCAGCGTCTGCACGAAGGCGTTGGCCAGTTTCTGGACGATTTCCGGGTGCGCGGAAACGGTGTCGCACTTCATGTACAGCGATGAGGCGGGGTACAGGCCGCCGAGTGCGGCGCGGGTGCCTTCCTCGTTGCGCATGTCGGTGAGGATCTTCGCGTCACCGGACTGGACCATTTTCGCCACGGTGGGGTCGGTGGTCATGCCCGCGTCGATGCCGTCGTGGTTCATGCCCGCGATGAAGGTTTGTCCCGCACCGACTTTCACCCTGGTGTAGTCGGAGGTGCTCAGACCCTCCTGACCGGCCAGCGCCTGGGTGAGGAAGTCGGTCGACGAGCCGAGCGAGGTGACGCCGAGGTTGCGGCCGCGGAAGTCGGCGGGCGAGCGGATGGTGTCGGCGTCGGCGGTGGAGACCAGTTCCACTTCGCCTGGCACGTCAGCGAATTGGACCACGGTCTGCAGGCACTGGTCTTTGGCCTGGAGGTCGATGGTGTGGTCGTAGAAGCCGACCACGGCCTGGACGTCACCGGTGAGCAGGGCGGTTTCGGCGCTGGCGCCGGACTGTTCACCGAGCAGCTTCACGTCGATGTCGTTGGCCTCGAACGCACCGAGCTGCTGGGCGAGCATCGCGGGCAGGTAGATCACCTTCTCTAGACCGCCGACCATGATGGTGATCTGGGGCCTGCCGTCGGCCATCGGGATGGACCGCGAATCGCGGCATCCGGTGGCCAGCAGCAGCGAACTGATCGCGAGCAGCGCCAGTGCGAAGGGCTTGCGGTATCTCATCGTCTACACCCCGTGACCCGACTGTGCCTGCGAGGGACGCCATTTCAGCAGGCGCCCTTCCGCGAAGCCGATGAGCGATTCCGCGATCAGGGCGACCACGGTGATGATGATCATGCCCGCGTAGATGCCTGCCGCGTCGAAGGTGCCCTGGGCGTTGGAGATCAGCAGGCCCAAACCTTTACTGGCACCGGCGTATTCACCGACGACCGCGCCGATCAGCGCGAACCCGAAGGCGGTGTGCAGGCTGGACAGGATCCAGGTCGTGGCACTGGGCAGCACGATGGAGCCGAGGATCTGACGTTTACTCGCACCCAGGATGCGGGCGTTGTTGATGACATTGCCGTCGACTTCCCTGGCGCCGGTGAAGGCGTTGAAGAACACGGCGAAGAACACCAGCACCACCACGGTCGCGACCTTGGAACTCAGACCCAAGCCGAACCAGATGATGAACAGCGAGGCCAGCACGATGCGGGGCACGGCGTTGAGCGCCTTGATGAACGGGGCGAGCACGTCGGCCCAGTAGCGGCTGCGGCCGAGCAAGGTGCCCAGCACGACACCGGCGACGGTGCCGATCACGAAGCCGAGCACGGCTTCCTGCACGGTGGTGAAGATCTGCAGCCAGATCGACCCGAACTGCGTTCCCTCGGTGAACCATTCGACCAGCCGATCCCAGATCAGGGAGGGCTTGGAGTAGAAGAACGGGTCGATCCAGACGCTGGCGACCAGCTCCCACGATCCCAGCCACAGCACGATCAGCGCGGCCCGTAGACCCCACACCCGCAGCTTGGACTTGCGGTTCTTGGCCTTCACCCGGGCCAGGATCTGCTCCTCGGATTCCGCCTCGACCTCCGGCGCCGTCGCGGCGATCGCGGTCATCGTCTCAAGCGACACGGGTCGCTCCCTTCGTGCGAGCCGCCTCGACCTGATCGCGCAGCGTTTCCCAGATTTCCCGGTAGAGGTCGCGGAATTCCTCGGTGAGGCGCACCTCTTCGACATTGCGCGGACGTTCGAGGGTGACGCGGAAGTCACCGCAGACGGTCGCGGGGCTCGCGGTCATCACCACGACCCGGTCGGCCAGGGCGATGGCCTCCTCGAGGTCGTGGGTCACGAAGATCACCGCGGCGTCGGTGCCTGCCCACACGCGCAGCAGTTCGTCCTGCATGAGCTGGCGGGTCTGCACGTCGAGCGCGCTGAACGGCTCGTCCATGAGCATGATCTCGGGTTCGTTCACCAGGGTCTGGGCCAGTGCGACGCGCTTGCGCATGCCGCCGGAGAGCTGGTGCGGATAATAGTCCTCGAATCCGGCAAGTCCCACGATGCGCACCCATTCGGCGGCCTTCGCCTTCGCCTCGGCTTTCGACACGCCACGAAAGCGCGGGCCGAGCGCGACATTGTCGAGCACGCTGCGCCACGGCAGCACGGCATCCTGCTGGAACATGTAGCCGATGCCGTCGGGGATGCCGTCGACATCCTTGCCGCGCACCAGCGTGCGCCCCGCCGAGGTGGGCTCGAGGCCCGAGACCAGGGAGAGGGTGGTGGACTTGCCACAGCCGGTCGGGCCGACCACCGCGACGAATTCGCCTGGCGCGACGGTGAAGTCGATGTTCTTCACCGCGGTGTGGATGCCACCGTCGGTTCCGGGAAAGCGCTTCGTCGCGCCCCGGAGTTCGATGAGTGGATTGCTCATTGCTGCTCCTGTGTCCAGCGCCGCCTTGGTGTGATGCGCGGCCGCTATCGAAAGGTAAGTGTTGTGGGTCACAGAGCGCGCGCTTGTGCGCACAACCGGCGCAAGCAGCGATACGGACGTTGTGCGCATTGTGCTCATGGCCACCGGGGGTGCCTACACTGAGCCGGTGAGGCTGTTCCCCCGTGGTGTCCGGCTGCGGACGCAGATCGTGTTGCTGCAGGTCGCGCTGGTGGCGTTGATCCTGGGGCTGGCGTTCGGGGTGTTCGCCTACCTGAGCGATCAGCGGTTGTCGGCCGAGTACGGGCAGCGGGCTCTGGCCATCGCGCGCACCGTCGCCAGTGATCCGGTGGTGCGCGAGGAGGTCGCCCGGTACGCGGCGCTGGAGCCGGGGCCATTGCTCCGCGCGGAGCTCGCGAGCGGGGAACTGGAGCAGACGGCCGAGGCGGCGCGCCTGCGGACGGGGGCACTGTTCGTGGTGATCACCGATGACGCGGGGTTGCGGTTGGCGCATCCAGACCCGGCGCGGCTGGGTCAGAAGGTGAGCACGGATCCCTCGGAGGCGTTGGCAGGGCGCGAGGTGGTGATTCGCGAGCACGGCACACTCGGCGACTCGGTGCGGGCGAAAGTGCCGGTGCGCGAGCCCGGTTCGGATCGGGTGGTGGGCGAGGTGAGTGTCGGCATCTCCACCGAGGCGGTGAGCGATCAGCTGGTGAGCGACCTGCGCCGGGCCGCCGTCCTGGTGATGGGCGCGCTGTTCGCGGGGATCGCGGGGTCGGTGTTGCTGGCACGGCGGTGGCACGGGTTGACCCTGGGCTTGCAGCCCGCCGAGCTGGCCGAACTGGTGCGCGAACAGGATGTGGTGCTGCACGGGATCGGCGTGGGGGTGGTCGCGGTCGATGCCAGGTGGCGCACGACGGTGATCAACGACGAGGCGCGCGCCCTGCTCGGAATCGCCGGGGACAGTGGACGTTCGGTGGATTCGATCGGGCTCACACCGCGCGTGCTCGAGGCGTTTCGCGCCGCCGACGGGCAGCCGGTGCAGGCGGCGGTCGGCGATCGGATCGTCGTGGTCACCGCCAGGACGGTGACCCGCGAGGGGCGCGCGCTGGGGGCGGTGCTCGATGTGCGCGATCGGACCGATGTGGAGTCACTGACCCGGCAGCTGGACGCGGTGCGGTCGATGAGCACGGTGTTGCGGGCGCAGCGGCACGAGTTCGCCAACCGATTGCACCTGCTCAGTGGGTTGCTGCACGGCGATCGGCCCAGCGAGGCCGCGAAATACATCGACGAGCTGCTCGGGTCGGGGCCGCTCGGTGCCGCGATGCCGGGGATCGATGCGGTGCGCGATCCGTATCTGCAAGCGTTTCTCGCCGCCAAGGCCGCTCATGCCAGGGAGAACGCGGTGTCGTTGCGGCTGGGGCCGAGCACCTGGGTGGACGCGAATCTCGGTGCGCCGGTGGATGTGACGACAGTGCTGGGCAATCTGCTCGACAATGCCATCGATGCCGTGCGCGTCGTCGAAGCCGCCACGGGGCCGGACATGCCCGCCGAGTTCGACGCACACATCCGCGATGATTCCGTGGCGGACGAGTCCGGCGCGCAAGCCCGCGCGCTCGTCGAGGTCGAGTTGGTGCAGGAGGGATCCACGCTGCACATCACCGTCGCCGACAGCGGCCCGGGAATCGGACCGGAATTGGTGGATTCGCTGTTCGCCGACGGGGTTTCGACGAAACACGGTGGCGGGGTGCCAGGAGGTCGCGGGGTGGGGCTGGCGTTGTCGCGGCAGGTCGCTCGGGCGCTCGGTGGCGATGTGTGGTTGGCCTCGGCCGCCGGCGCCGGTAAACAACTGAGCGGGGCGGAGTTCATCGCGCGCCTACCCGGCGTGCTCAGCGAGGGAGAAGTGTCGTGAACCGGCCCGACTACACCGTGCTCGTGGTCGATGACGACTTCCGGGTGGCGAACATGCATGCCGGAATCGTCGGCGCGCTACCCGGATTCGTCGTCGGCGCGGTCGTCAACACCGTTGCCGCCGCCCGGCAGGCACTCGCCACGACCGCCATCGATCTCGCCTTGGTCGACGTCTATCTGCCGGATGGTTCGGGCATCGACCTGGTACGCGAATTGCACTGCGACGCCATGATGCTCACCGCTGCCACCGAATCGGCCACGGTCCGCGCCGCCTCGGCGGCGGGAGCGCTGGCGTATCTGGTGAAACCGTTCGATCACACCGTCCTCGCCGCCCGCCTGGCCGGCTATGCCCGTTACCGCAGAATCCTCGCCGTCCCCGAGGTGAGCGCACGCGAGGTCGACGCGGCACTCGACGCGCTGCGGCCCACCCCGGCCACCCCGGACCGGGGCTCCGCCGCCGCCTCCCCCACCAGGGAACTCGTACTCCGAGCGGTGCACGGGGCAACCGCCCCGATGTCGGCGGGCGAGGTCGCCACCGCCATCGGAATCTCGCGGGCCACCGCCCAGCGCTACCTGGCTGCCCTCGTCACCACCGCCGATCTGCGCATGCAACTTCGCTACGGCACCACCGGCCGCCCCGAACAGGAATACTCCCCGATCCGCCGCGCGCCCTGAGCGACGCGACCAGTCTCGGCAACCCGATGCGTGCCGAGAGACCCGGCGGCACAAAATCAGTCGACCCACGGTGGCCCGACAACTAGCGTTGATCCTCGCCGTCACACCGCCGTCGAAAGGTCATGCCGTGCTCGAAGCCGAAGCGATCGCCGCCAACCGCGCGAATTGGGACGACCGGGCCGACGTGCACGCGCGTTCGCGGATGTACGACGTCGACGCCTTTCTGGCCGATCCGGACGACATTTCCTCGGTGGTGCGCAACGATCTCGCGGTACTGGCCCCGCACCTACCGGAATCCGGGATCCGGGGGCGATCCCTGCTGCATCTGCAGTGTCACATCGGGACGGACACCGTGTCCTGGGCGCGGTTGGGCGCGATCGAGGTGCACGGACTGGATCTGTCGCCGAACTCGCTGCGGCACGCCGCGCGGATCGCCGTGGCCGACGGTCGCGACATCACCTGGGTCGAAGGTGACGCGCGGTTCGCCTCTTCCCTGCTCGATCGGCGCTTCGACACCATCGTGACCAGTGCGGGAACCATCGTCTGGCTGCCGGAGCTCACCGCGTGGGCGCGGTCGATCCATGACCTGCTCGAACCGGGCGGGGTGTTCGTGATCCGCGACGACCATCCGATTCTGGGTGCGATGCAGTTCGAACCGTGGGAGATCGACGACGATTATCTCGGCGGTGGCGGCGCTCGCAGCTACTCGGACTCGGGGACCTACACCGAGGAATCCGAAGGGCAGATCGCGCACACCACCAATCACGAGTGGCGCCACGACCTGGGCGAGATCGTCGGCGCGCTGCTCGGAGCCGGGCTCGTCATCGAGGCGCTGACAGAGCTGCCCACTATGGACTGGCCCGCGTTCGCCGATCTCGTGCCCTGCGAGCAGGGGTGGACATTGCCCGACGGCGCACCGCGCATCCCGCTGAATTTCGCCGTCGTCGCCCGGCGGCCCGGCCACTAGGCACCGTCGAGCCGCGCAGTCTCAGGCACCCTCGCCGAGGGCGCGCAGGATCGCGCGGGTCTTCTCGTCGCGGGCCGTCACGCCCTGCTCGTACTGCTGCTCGCCGTTGCCGTACGCGGCGTCGACTTGCTGGACCACCATGCCCATGGCCGACTTGTCCGGTGAGCCGATGTCGAAGGTCATCTGGGAGCCGACGTTGTCCATCAGGTGGCGGATGCCCGCGGGGCCGCCGCCGAGGTTCATGCCCTCGAACGGGCCGACGGTGGCCCAGCGCAGTCCGAGCGAAGCTTTGACCAGGTCGTCGAGGTCTTCCGCGGCGATGACGCCCTGTTGCACCAGGTAGATCGCCTGGTCGTTGAAGACCTTCTGCAGGCGGTTGCCGACGAAACCAGGGATCTCGCGCTGCAACCGGATCGGTGTCTTGCCCAGCTCGCGATAGACCGTCATCGCCCGGTCCACCGCCGCATCGGCGGTCTTCGCGCCGGGAACCACCTCGACGAGGGGCATCAGGTCCGCCGGGTTGAAGGGGTGGCCGATCAGGATGCGGCCGGCCGCGGAGCTGCCCTGGGCGATGTCGGTGGGCAGCAGCGAGGACGAGGAGGAGGCGAGCACCACGTCGTCGGCGGTGGCGGCGGCCAGCTCGGCGAAGACCTCGTGCTTGAACTCGAGCCGTTCCGGGCCCGCCTCCTGCACATAGTCGACGCCCTCGGCGGCCGATCCGGCCTCGGCGTGGGCGGTGACCGGCAGACCCGACAGATCGTCGGCCACGATCTGTTCGAGGTCGGGTCGCGGATCGGCCAGTGCGACGTCCCAGCCGCCCCGGGCGAAGAGCCTCGCCCAGCCGATACCGATCACGCCCGCCCCGACGATCGCCACCTTCGCCATGAGCTCTCCCGCCGATCGGAATCCCGAGTGGACCGTTCGGCAGCGAGGGTACGCAACGCCCGAGGCGGACAACGCCCGACACGCGGCGGGCGTTATCCGGCTCTGATCAGCGTGATTGCAGCCAGCCGCCGATTCGCTGGGCGATGGCGTCGGGGGTGAGGCCGAGTTCTTCGAGGATCTCGTTGCGGGAGGCGTGGTCCAGGAACTGCTGGGGCACACCGAGATCGCGGGTGGGGACGTCCAGGCCCGCGTCGCGCAGGCGAGCGGAGACGGTGGAGCCGATGCCGCCGTGCAGGCCGCCGTCTTCGACGGTGACCACGAGGCGGTAGTTCTCCGCGAGCTTGACCAAGGTGTCCGACACCGGGATGACCCAGCGCGGATCGACGACGGTGACCGAAATGCCTTGGGGTTCGAGGAGTTCGGCGACCTTCATCGCGGTGTCGGCGAAGGGGCCGACGGCGACGATCAGGACGTCACCGTGCTGGGACTGGGCGGAGCCCGCACCGGGCACGGCCAGTCGCAGCACATCCAGCCCGTCGAGACGTTCCACGGCCGTGATGTCCTCGGCGACACTGCCTTTCGGGAACCGCAGCACGGTCGGGCCGTCGGAGACGGCGAGCGCTTCGGCCAGCTCCTCCCGCAACGTGGCACCGTCGCGCGGGGCCGCGACCCGAATGCCGGGGATGATGCCCAGCAGCGAGAAGTCCCACATGCCGTTGTGGCTGGCGCCGTCGGGGCCGGTGATACCCGCGCGATCCAGCACGACCGTGACAGGCTGCTTCAGCAGTGCCACGTCCATCAGGAGCTGGTCGAACGCGCGGTTGAGGAAGGTGGCGTAGATGGCGACCACCGGGTGCATACCACCCAGCGCCAGACCGGCGGCCGAAGCCATGCCGTGCTGCTCGGCGATGCCGACGTCGAACATGCGCTCGGGGAAGCGTTCGCCGAACGCGGCCAGGCCGGTAGGGCCCGGCATGGCGGCGGTGATGGCGACGATGTCGTCGCGGCGCGCACCGTGTTCGATGAGCTCCTCGGAGAACACCGCGGTCCAGCCCTTGGCCTTCTTGCCCGCCAGCGGGCGGCCGGTGAGCGGGTCGATCGGGTCGCAGGCGTGCATCTGGTCGGCGACGTGGTTCTCGGCGTGCTCGTAGCCGTTGCCCTTGCGGGTGACCACGTGCACGACGACCGGACCGCCGAAGTCCTTGGCGCGCCGCATCGCCGCCTCGAGCGCGACGAGATCGTGGCCGTCGACCGGGCCGACGTACTTCATGCCCAGATCGGAGAACAGTTCCTGCGGGCTCACCGCGTCTTTGATCCCGGCCTTGAGCGCGTGAACCATCGAGTACGCCGAATCACCCACGGCGGGAATGCTTTTCAGGATGCGTTTCCCGGCGTCGAGCGCGTGCTCGTAGGCAGGCTGGGTACGCAGGGCGGTCAGGCGGTCGGCGAGCCCACCGATCGTGGGGGCATAGGAACGGCCGTTGTCGTTGACCACCACCACCACCGGGCGATCGGGCGCACCCGCGATGTTGTTGAGCGCCTCCCAGCACATACCGCCGGTGAGCGCGCCGTCCCCGACGATCGCGACCGGGGTGCGGTCCTGATCGGTGAGCGCGAACGCCTTCGCGAGGCCGTCGACGTAGGACAGCGCGGCCGACGCGTGTGAGGACTCGACCCAGTCGTGTTCGCTCTCGGCGCGGCTCGGGTAGCCCGACAGACCGTCACGGCTGCGCAGCGAGTCGAAGCGATCCTTGCGACCGGTGAGGATCTTGTGCACATACGCCTGGTGGCCGGTGTCGAAGATCAACGGATCGGCGGGCGAATCGAAAATCCGGTGTAAGGCGATGGTCAGCTCGACCACCCCGAGATTGGGGCCGAGATGGCCTCCGGTGGCGGCGACCTTCTGCACCAGGAACTCGCGGATCTCGTCCGCCAGTTCCCGCAGCTGCGGCACGCTCAGCCGGCGCAGATCTTCGGGTGAATCCACCCGCGACAGCACTCCCACCTGAACTCGCTCCCTCCGGACTACATTGTGATCAGCCCAGTGTATTTGCCCGCGGGACGGGCACAGGCTCGCGGGCCCTTCCCAGCACGGGCACGGCGAGCGCTACGGTCGCGACGACGATACCGCCGCAGGCCCGGTGAACAGGACGCGCGGGCGGAAATCGTCTTCGACCAAGGCTTACCTCACCGAGTTCTGGGCTGTGAGGACAATCTCCCCCGCGCGTCCAGGACCGGGCCACCAGCGCTGCGACCTACAGTGACGCTGTGACTCGACCGCACGGCGCGACGCGCACGATCGACCCGGGTGTGGTGGCGGGCATGCTCGACGAGGTGTACGCGGTCTGTCGCGACGACACCTCCGGCGCACCCGCCGACTACATCCCCGAGCTCGCCGCCGTCGCACCGGATTCGTTCGGACTGTGCCTGGCGACCGCCGACGGGCTCGTCTACCAGGTCGGCGACACCGGCATCGGGTTCACCATCCAGTCCATCTCCAAGCCGTTCACCTACGCGCTGGCGCTGGCCGATCGCGGACTCGACGGGGTGGCCGAGCACATCGACGTGGAGCCGTCGGGTGAACCGTTCAACGAGATCAGCCTCGAACCCGACACTCAGCGCCCGAGCAACCCGATGATCAACTCCGGGGCCATCACCGCGGCCTCGCTGATCGACGGCCGCGACGCCGCCGACAAGTTCGAGCGGGTCCGTCGCTGCTACTCCCGCTTCGCCGGACGCGAGTTGACGATGAACGAGGCGGTCTACGAATCCGAAGCCCGCACGGGGTACCGCAATCGGGCGATCGGGTACATGTTGCGCTCGGTCGGCATCATCGACGTCGATCCGGACGACGTGGTCGACCGGTACTTCCGGCAGTGCTCGATCGAGATCACCTGCACCGATCTGGCCGTGATGGCGGCGACCCTGGCCGACAACGGAGTCAATCCGAAGACTCGTGAACGGGCGCTGTCGACCTCGCTCACCGAACGGGTGCTCAGTGTGATGACCACCTGCGGCATGTACAACGCCGCCGGTGACTGGGTGACCACGGTCGGGCTGCCCGCCAAGAGCGGGGTCGGCGGCGGGATCATCGCGGTGCTGCCCGGTCAGCTCGGGATCTCGGTGTATTCACCGAGGCTGGACGGGCAGGGCAACAGTGTGCGCGGGGTGGCGGCGTGCCGGGAGCTGTCGCGGCGGCTCGAACTGCACTTCTGTCACGTGACCCGATCGGCGCGCACCGCGATCCGCGCCGACTACTCGGTCGCGCAGCTGCCGTCGCGACTGCGCCGCACCCCCGAGGACGCCGAGGTGCTGGCCGCCCATGGTGACCGTGCGCGGGTCTACGAGCTGCACGGCGATCTGTTGTTCGCCGGTGCCGAACGGGCGGTGCGGGCGATCGAAGGCAACGCCGACGAGCTCGACGCGCTGGTGATCGACCTGCGCCGGGTCGGTGAGGTGAGTCAGGTGGCTCGCGGGATGGTCGAGCAGTTGCAGGCCGAGCTGGTGCGCCGGGGCAGCCGGGTGGCGCTGGTCGATCCCGATGCCAAGCTCGGTCACGAGGTGTCGAGTCTGGATCCGGACGATCCGCGCGGGCGGGTGTTCGTCGATCGCGACACCGCGACCGAATGGTGTGAGGACATCGTGCTCGACCGGCATCGGCCGCCGGGAACGCGGGCCGCCGCGTCGATCGACCTCGACGAGCATCCGCTGCTGGTGGGACTCGCCCCCGCCGACCGGGACCGGCTGTGCGCGGATTTCGTCGCCCGCACCTTCGCCCGCGGCGAGGTGATCGCCGAGCGCGGCGAGCCACGGTCCGGGCTGTATCTGATTCTCGCCGGGCGGGTGCGGGCCACCTTCGCCGGTACCGACGGGCGGGTGCACCGGTTGGTGACGTTGTCGTCGGGGATGTCGTTCGGCGAGATCCCGATGTTGACCGGCGAGAATTTCGTCAACGACATCGTCGCCGAGACCGGGCTGCGGGTGGCGGTGATGAGCGCGGCCGTGTTCGACGAGCTCGCCGAGCAGCACCCGCAACTGAAACTCGCCCTGCTGCAACGGCTCGCGGCCGGGGCGTACGCACAGATGGAAGCCACTGTCCGAACCATCTCGGGCAACGCCGAGAATTACTGACCGCCCGGCGGAACTCGGTCCTCACGCGAGACGTTGAGCAGCACAGCAGCCTTCGACCGACAGGAGTACCGCGGTGAGCAAGAAGTCCTGGCAGGCGAGCACGACCACCTTCGGGCGCGGCGTGGTGCGCGCGGTCCCCGATCTGATCCGGTTGACGTTGTCGGTGGAATCGCGCGCCGACACCGTCGCCGGGGCCTACGGGCGTGCCGGTGACCGGGTGAGCGCGGTCGTCGCGGCACTGCGAACCGCCGGGGTGAGTGACGCGGACATGGCCACCAGCGGCCTGAGCGTGCGCACCGAAACCGCCTACACCGACAACGGGCGCAACGAGATCGCCGGATACCTGGCCTCCACCGGCCTCAGTGTGTCGCTGCGCGAAGGCACCGGCATCGACCCCGCCGAAACGGTCGCCGCCGCGGTGAACGCGGGCGGCGACGACGTCCGCCTCGGCGGCCTCACCCGGGGCGTCGCCGACCCGGCCCCCCTGCTCGAGCAAGCCCGCGACGCGGCCTACGACGACGCGAAGGCGAAAGCCGAGCAGTACGCGACCCGCGCCGGGGTGAGCCTGGGCGCCGTCCTCCAGATCACCGAGGACACCTCGCCGCCGACGTCCCGGGCCTACGACATCAGCGCGGAAATGGACTCCTCCCCCATGCTGATGGCCCGGGCCGGCTCCCCGGTTCCCGTGGTCCCCGGCGAAACCGAAGTCGGCGCAAGCGTCCGCGTCACCTGGGCCCTCGACTAGCGCGGCCGGTCCACTCCGGCTGCGCGAGCAGCGCTTCGACGGCGCGTTCGGCACTCTGGACGGCGCTTTCCATCGTGGCGCACCAGTCCGTGCGGGTCCAATCGCCGGCCAGCATCAGGTTCGGGACCGAGGTGCGCTGGTCGGGGCGCAGGTTGTCGGTGCCGAGAACCTGGGAGAAGGTCGCCTTCGGCATCTTCACCACATGACCGGTGACGACCTGAGCGTCGGCGGCTTCCGGGTAATAGCGGCGGATGAGATCCATTTGCTCGGCGACGATCTCGCTGTTGCTCTTGTGGATCTGCTCGTAGGCGCCGCTGGTCGTCAGGCAGTACAGCCAGGTGCCATCAGGCGCGCGCTGATGCATGCGCTGCCGGTCGAAGACCTGATCGATCACTCCGGTGCCGCCGATCAGCGCCTCCATGGCCGACTTGGTTTTCAGCGGCCGGTCCAGATACAGGTTCGTGCTCACGATCGGGGTGAACCCCAGTTTGTCTGCGGCAGCGTAGATTTCGGCGTGTTCGGGCAGGTCGTCGAGGAGCCCGCCGATATTGGTGTTCGGAACCGCGCAGATCACCGCGTCGGCGTCGACGACCGAGCCGTCCGCCAGCTGCACCCCGGTCGCCTTGCCGTCGACGATGACGACCTTGCGGGCCACCGCCCGGTAGCGCACGTCGACCCCGTGGCGTTCGAAAACCTTCTCGGCACCGGCGATGTAGAGGGTGTCCAGATCCACGGTGGGGTAGCCGATCGTCACGCCTGTGCGCGTCCGCATCCCGATCCGGACCCCGGTGGCCAGCACATCGGCGAACACCTTCGCCGACTCCCTGTCCACCGGTTCCGCGGCGATGCCGAGCGCGAGCCAATCCCACAGGGCCTCGCGCGCTTTCGGCGGCATCGCCAGCCGCCGGAACCACTCGTCGGTGGTGATGTCGGCGAGGTAGGCAGGCTGCCACAGCGCTTGGCGCACCAAGGTGAGCGCGGAACGCAGCGCACGCAGCCGCTCCAGCGGTCCCGCGTCGGGATGCGCACCCATCAGTGTGCGCACGGCCGCGAAACCCTTGGTGTGCAACATGACTGCGCGACCACCCGGCCAGCGCAGGCTCCCCGCGCCGGGGAATTCCACGTGGTGCCGCGTGCCCACGCTCTCCAGATACCGCCACAGGCTCCGGTATCCGCTGGCCACCACGTGCTGGCCGTTGTCGGCGAGGTCGTCCACCTCGGCGACCCGCATCGCCTGCGTGCGGCCGCCGAGCCGACCTCGCCGCTCCAGCAGGGTCACCTGTTCACCGGCTTCCGCCAGCCATACGGCGGCGGCCAGCCCGGCCAGCCCACCCCCGATGACAACGAACCGGCGTGCGTCGTTCACGTCCACCATTGAGACAATGTAGCGCGAACTCTCTCTTTCTATCGGCGGAATCGTCCGGGATCACCGAACACTCAGCGGTCGAGCAGCGCGACACATTCGACATGGTGCGTCGCCGGGAAGGCGTCGAAGGCCCGCAGCTCCGCCAGGTGATAGCCGGCATCCAGGTACAACCCCAGATCACGAGCGAAAGCCGCCGGGTCGCAACCGATATGAACGATCCGGCGCGGATCGGCATCGGCGACAGCGGCGACGACATCCTTGCCCGCCCCCGCCCGCGGCGGATCGAGCACCACGACATCGGGCCTACCGGAAGCACTTCGAGCCCACGGCTCGACCCGCTCACTACGCAATTCCAGCCAGGGCAGATCCCCCAGCGCCGCCACTCCGTCGACAACCGCCGAACGAGCGGATTCGACACCGGTCACCGCCCCGGTCTGCCCCACCTGCTCGGCCAAGCGGGCAGCGAACACGCCCACACCGGCGTAGAGATCCCACCCCGAACCGCCGGGAGCGAGCCCCGACCACTCGGCGATCAGGTCCGAATAACATTGCGCCGCACCGCGATGCGCCTGCCAGAACCCGGTCGCCGACAACTCCCAGCGACGCCCCGCCACATACTCGACGACGCGACCCGAACCCTCGACCACACACTCCTCACGAGGCGCGTTCATCGCCGACTTCCGCGAAGCCGCCCGGTCCCGGATCGCCCCACGCTCGTCACCCGTCGGCGGCGCCGACTCACGACGACGCCCCGGCCGCTGGCCACGACCGCGGCTCGCGCCACGCGGTGTCTCCGGGCGACCGGCGGGACCGGAAGCAGGAGTCTCGGCCAGTTCCACGATATGACGAACACCGTCACCGTCGAGCGCGACGACCAGATCCGCCCCCGGCGTCCACAACCGGTCCGCGACGCCGTCGAGCGCACCGGCGACAGGCTGCGGGCAGCGCAGATCCGCGATCACCTCGGTGCTGCGGTGACGGTGCACACCGGCGTGCCCCGCGCCGTCCACGACCAACCGCACCCGCGTGCGCCAACCACCGGTGACCTCACCCGAATCACCGGCGATCGGCTCGACCGTCACCTCACGCTCGATCTTGGCCAACCGGCGCAACTGCTCTTCCACCACCGTGGCCTTGAGCGCGCGCTGCGCCGCGGGCGTCGCGAAGGAGAAGTCACAGCACCCCGCACCGCCCGGCCCGGACACCGGACAGGTCGCGGGCACCCGGTCCGGGGACGCCTCGATGATCTCGACCGCGTCGGCCCGGCAGAACGAACCGCCGCGATCCTCGGTCACCCGCGCCCGCACCAGCTCACCGGGCAGCCCGTGTCGCACGAACACGACCCGGCCCTCGTGGCGTCCGACGATGAACCCACCGTGCCCGGGCGCACCGAGGCGCACCTCGAATTCTTGTCCGCTCCAATCACTCACGGCCACACCCACTCTCACCCTCGACCGGCGCGCCGCTCATTCGCGACGTCCTGGTCGTTCGAAACCTCGGCGCACCGAACCCGGTGCGTTCACATCGGCTGCCTGCTTGGCCCTGGTGGAGGAACTGAGCTGCCACGGCACGCTCGTCACCATCACACCGGGCTCGAACAGCAACCTGCCCTTCAACCGCAGCGCGGACTGGTTGTGCAGCACTTGCTCCCACCAGTGGCCGACCACGTATTCGGGAATGAAGACGGTGACCACGTCGCGCGGGGCGTCCTTGCGCACCCGCTTGACGTACTCGAGCACCGGCTTGGTGATCTCGCGATAGGGCGATTCGATCACCTTCAACGGCACGTTGATCTCGCTGTTCTCCCATTCGCGCACCAGCTTGCGGGTGTCGGCGTCGTCGACGTTGACCGTCACCGCTTCCAGCGTGTCCGGGCGGGTGGCGCGCGCGAAGGCCAGCGCGCGGCGCGTGGGCAGATGCAGCTTGGAGACCAGGACCAGCGAGTGGGTGCGGCTGGGCAGCACACCGTCCCAGTCGGATTCGTCGAGTTCGCGCGAGACCGAGTCGTAGTGCTTGTGGATGAGCTTCATCACGACGAAGATCGCCACCATCGTCAGGATCGCGATCCAGGCGCCGGCGAAGAACTTGGTGACCAGCACGATCATCAGCACGGCGCCCGTCGCGGTCAGACCGATCGCGTTGATCACCCGGGAACGCATCATCTGCCTGCGCTGCGCCGGGTCGGTCTCGGTACGCAGCAGGCGCGTCCAGTGCCGCAGCATGCCGGTCTGGCTCAGCACGAACGAGACGAACACACCCACGATGTAGAGCTGGATCAGCTTGGTCACCTCGGCGCCGAAGAACACCACGAACGCGATCGCGGCACCCGAGAGGAACAGGATGCCGTTGGAGAACGCGAGCCGGTCGCCGCGGGTGTGCAGCTGACGGGGCAGGTAGCGGTCCTGGGCCAGGATCGAACCGAGCACGGGGAAACCGTTGAACGCGGTGTTGGCGGCCAGCACCAGGATCAGGGCGGTGACGATGGTGATGAAGAAGAACCCGATCGGGAAGCCGTGGAACACCGCTTCGGCGATCTGCGCGATCAGGGTCTTCTGGTGATAATCGGCGGGCGCGCCGACCAGGTGCGCGGGGTCGTGCGCGTACACGACGCGGATCTTCTGGGCCAGGATGATGATACCCATCAGCAGCACGATCGCGATGGAACCCAGCAGCAGCAAGGTGGTCGCGGCATTGCGCGACTTGGGTTTACGGAACGCGGGCACACCGTTGCTGATGGCCTCGACACCGGTCAGCGCCGCACAACCGGAGGAGAAGGCGCGCGCGATCAGGAACGCGAAGGCCAAGCCGTAGAGGTGCTCGTCTTCGGCGTTGAGTCCGAAACCGGCGGACTCGGCCTGGATGTCGTCGCCGAGCACGTAGGTACGGAACAGGCCCCAGGCCAGCATCGCGAACATGCCGAAGATGAACGCGTAGGTGGGAATCGCGAAGGCGGTCCCCGATTCGCGGATGCCACGCAGGTTGATCGCGGTGAGGATCGCGATCGCCACGACCGCGAACAACACCTTGTGCGTGGCGACGAACGGGATCGCCGACCCGATATTGGACGCGGCCGACGAAATCGACACCGCCACGGTGAGCACATAATCGACCAGTAGCGCGCTGCCGACCGTCAAACCGGCATTGGGCCCGATGTTCTTCGTCGCGACCTCGTAGTCGCCGCCACCGGAAGGGTAGGCGTGCACGTTCTGCCGGTAGCTGGCAACGACCACCGCCATCACCAGGGCTACGGCAAGACCGACCCACGGCGCGTACACGTAGGCCGAGATGCCCGCCGCCGACAGCACCAGGAAGATTTCCTCCGGGGCATAGGCGACCGACGACATCGCGTCGGAGGCGAAGACCGGAAGAGCGATACGCTTGGGCAACAACGTGTGGCCGAGCGAATCGCTACGGAACGGCCTGCCCAGCAGCACACGCTTGGCTGCCGTCGTCAACTTGGACACCGGGCTGAGCATAGAGGAGTTCACCAGCACCTTCGCGCGCACGTTCACCGGCGTCACGGCGATGTCCGGATTGTTTGCCCCGCGTCGGCGCGGGGAAAATGGGCGATGGGAGCATCCGGCGGGTACGGTCCTTGCCGGACGCCACGGGTAGGCAAGGAACGAGGGTGCACGGTGTACGTAGTGATCATGGGGTGCGGGCGTGTCGGCTCGTCACTGGCGCGTGCGCTGACCCGGGTGGGTCACGAGGTCACGGTCATCGACCGGGATCCCACCGCCTTCCGCCGCCTCGGTGAGGGCTTCACCGGGCAGGAGGTGATCGGCGTCGGCTTCGACCGTGAGGTGCTGACCCGCGCGGGGATCGAGCGCGCCGACGCCTTCGCCGCGGTGAGCTCCGGTGACAACTCCAACATCATCTCGGCGCGAGTGGCCAGAGAGATGTTCGGCGTCGAACGTGTCGTCGCTCGCATCTACGACGCCAAGCGCGCCGAGGTGTACGAACGACTCGGCATCCCGACCATCGCCACCGTGCCGTGGACCACCGACCGGTTCCTGCGCACCCTCATCGGTGACAACTCGACCACCACCTGGCGCGATCCCACCGGCGCGGTCGCGGTGACCCAGCTGACCCTGCACGAGGACTGGTCCGGTCGCACGGTGCGCGATCTGGAACGCGACCTGCAGGTGCGGGTGGCGTTCATCCTGCGCTTCGGCCAGGGCCTGCTGCCCGAATCCAAGACGATCGTCCAGGCCGACGACGTCGTCTATGTCGCGGCCACGTCCGGCACAGTCGGCGAGGCGATCGCCCTGGCCGCCAAGGCCCCCCTGAGCGAGGACTGAACACATGAAGGTCGCCATCGCCGGAGCGGGCGCGGTCGGGCGCTCGATCGCCAGGGAACTCCTACGCGGCGGACACCGCGTGATGCTGCTCGAACGCCAGCTCGACCACATCGATCCCGCCGCCATTCCCGACGCCGTCTGGGTGCACGCCGACGCCTGCGAGCTGTCGCTGCTGGAGAACGCCGATCTCGAGACCTACGAGGTGGTGATCGCGGCCACCGGCGACGACAAGGCGAATCTGGTGCACGCCCTGCTCGCCAAGACCGAGTTCGGGGTGCGCCGGGTGGTGGCGCGAGTCAACGATCCGCGCAACGAATGGCTGTTCAACGAGTCGTGGGGCGTCGACGTGGCGGTGTCGACGCCGCGGCTGCTCGCCTCGCTGGTCGAGGAGGCCGTATCGGTGGGTGATCTGGTGCGGCTGATGACGCTGCGGCAAGGGCAGGCCAACCTGGTCGAGATCACCCTGCCCGCCGACACCCAGCTGGCAGGCAAGCCGGTGCGGACCTTGAAGATGCCGCGCGATACCGCGCTGGTGACGATCCTGCGCGGTGGCCGGGTCATCGTGCCGCAACCCGACGATCCGTTCGAGGGTGACGACGAACTGTTGTTCGTCACCTCGGTGGAGGCCGAAGAGGATCTGCGACTCACACTGGCGACGCACGGCGTGCGGCCGTAAGCCCCTACGCCACTTTCAGTTCCGCGCGCAGCTTGTTGAGCGCGCGGTGCTGCATCACCCGGACCACGCCCGGGCTGGTGCCGATGGCCTCGGCGGTCTGGGCCGCGCTCCAGCCGAGCACGATGCGCATGTGCAGCACCTCTCGGTGATTCGGCGCGAGCACCTTCATCAGTTCGAGGGTGGCGGCGCGGCGCTCGTAGGCCAGCACCCACTCCTCCGGACCCGCCGAAGTACTGGCGCTGTCGGGCAGCTCGGCCGTGGGGTAGGCAGTGTGCTTGCCGCGACGGAACGCGTCGGAGACCTTGTTGGCGGCGATGCCGTAGACGAAGGCCAGGAACGACTTGCCTTGATCGCGGTAGCGCGGGATGGCGGTGACAGTGGCGATCAGGACTTCCTGGGTGACATCGTCGGCGGTGACGGTGAGATGCCCGGTGGTGCCCATCCGGGCCGAGCAGTACCGGCGGACCACCGGGTGCACCAGGCTCAGGATCTCGGCGACGGCGTCGCGATCACCGGCGGCGGCCGGGCCGATCAGCGCGTCGAGTTCGGCGCCGAGGCGCTTGCTCTCCGACAGCACGGGCGCCGGGGTCTTGGCGGCGTCGCGGCGTGCTGCGGTGGCCGGTCGCTCATTTCGGTGCTCGGTTGCCATCATGGTCGCCGGTCCTCTCACGATCATCGCGTTTTTCCTACGCATTGATCGTGCGACGAACAGCCGGTCGCGACCAGATACCCCAGGGTGGGTACTTCCCCACCTCCGGCGGCGCGCTGACCACCCTTACGCGGGCACGGATTCCGTTCCGGCGCCGGGCTTGTCGGCTTTCTCGGCGGGCAGGTGCCCGGCGCGGCGCACCGCCCACACGGTGACCACCAGGGCGACCGCGGTGAGCGGCCAGCCCATGCCGATCCGCGCCACGGCCAGCCAGGTGGTGTGGTCGGTGTCGTAGAGCTGCGACTGCACCAGGTAGCGGGCGCCGAACACGACCACCCAGACCGCGGTGGCCAGGTCGTAGAGCTTGCGGATGCGCTTGTCGGTCCGCCAGCGGTGACCGTGCCCGTTGAGCGCGCCCCAGATCACCCCGACCAGCGGCCTGCGCAGCAGGATCGACACCGCGAACACGCCCGCGTACACCAGGCTGGTGTAGATGCCGAACAGGAAGAAGCCCTTGGCCTCCCCCACTCGCTGGGCGATGAGCGCGCACAGGCCGACGCCGAGGAAGCCGGAGACGGCAGGCTGGATGGGGCTGCGCTGCACCAGTCGCCAGATCAGGATGGCGGCGGCGACGCCGAGAGCGGCCCAGATGGCCACGGTGAGGCCCGCGAAGGTGTTCACCGGGACGAAAACCAGAACGGGGAGGGTGGAATAGATCAGGCCGCTGAAACCGCCGAGCTGCTCGAGCAAGGTTTGTTCGGCCTTGTCGACCTCGGTGTCGATCTCCGGGTCCACCTGTTCATCGGTGACCACGGGCAACGCCACGGTGGCTTCGGGGTCCGCGGCAGTGCGGTACTCGTCGCTGGAGGGCATACGTCAGCTGTTCCCGCGCAATTCGTAGTAGGGGTTGAAGATCACTTTGCGGCCGTCGCGGTCGCCGACGCGACCACGGACCAGAATGCGCCTGCCCGGTTCGATACCGGGAATGCGCCTGCGCCCGATCCACACCAGGGTGATGGCGTCGGTGCCGTCGAAGAACTCGGCCTGCACGGTGGCACCGGCCGCCTTGGGACACGCCTCGACACTGCGGAGTCTGCCCAGAATCGTCGCCTCTTCGCCACGACAGCAATCCTTGGCCCGCCGGGCACCGGACGCATCGGCCGTCTCAGCCAATTCCTCGGCGTCGAGCTGGTCGATATCGGCGGTGAGACGACGACCGAGTCGGCGAAAATATCCCGAGTCCGGACCCGATCCCGACTTGTGTCCGCCCGTGGATGACGACATGTCACGCTTCTCCCGCTAGTTGGCCGTACACCGCCACTGTAGATGGGCAAACGCCCGGCCGCTACGCTCGGTCGGTGTTGCGCACCCCACCCCAGGTCACCGTGGTCGCCCTGCCGGGGACCGGCTCCGACGCCGATTTCGCGGCCCGCGCGTTCGGGCCTGCCGCCCTCGCGTACGGACTCGCCTTCCACGCCGTCGAACCGGACCCGCAGGCCGTGATCGGGAGCTGTACCGCGGCTTTGGACGCTGCCGCGGCGCGCGGTCCGGTCCTGGCCGCGGGCATCTCCCTCGGCGCCGCGATCGCACTCGACTGGGCAGCCGAGCACCGTACCGCGGTAGTCGGTGTCATCACAGCATTACCCGCCTGGACGGGTGCCGAAACCGCCGCGTGCCCAGCCGCATTGAGCGCCGCGGTTACCGCCGAGCAACTGCGAGCCGACGGCCTGGAGGCGGTGCTGGAGCGGATGCGCGCCTCGAGTCCAGCCTGGCTGGCCGACGCACTGACCCAGTCCTGGCGCGGGCAGTGGCCGCATCTGCCCGCCGCGCTGGACGAGGCCGCCGCGTACGCGTGGCCGTCGCTGGACGACTTGGCGGGCAACGACGTGCCGGTCGCCGTCGTCGGCGCCGGCGACGACCCGGTCCACCCGATCGCCGTCGCTGAGGAATGGGCGGCAACATTGCCGTCAGCCCGACTGCACCGGGTGACACTCGCCGAGCTGGGCGCCGACCCGGCGATCCTCGGGCACACCGGGTTCGCAGAGTTGAGCGCGCTGCTACCAGCGACACTCACGCAACGAACAGCCTTGCAGGACAACTGATTTCGCGAATACACGGGTAACTCGTTCGGATACCCCCGACACCACACCCGCCCCGAACCGCAGGCTCGGGTCACCCGCCGAACCGCCTCCCCACGACCGGCGAAAGTCGCGGAGAGGCGGCGGAGCCACGCCTAGTTCAGGCCGAGTTGCTGCATGGCCGAACCGTCCGCGCCTCGACGCGGCTCGTCCGGCAGTTTCGGCGGGAGGGCCGAGGGCGGCGGAGCGGCCGCGGCGGCCGCCTGGGCCTCGAGCGCGTCCTGCTGGGCCTGGACCTGCTGCTGATGGGCGGCGGCCAGCTGTTCGGCCAGTTCCTGAGGCAGGACCACCGGGAGCGGGTCGCGCACGGGCAGGGGGTCGGTGCCGCGGCGGACCACGGCGTCGGCCAGGACCGCGCGGGCAGCGGTGATCAGCGGGCTGCGGTCGTCGACGGCGCCCTTGGGGCCGGCGGCGACCAGCCGGATCATCCAGCGAGGACCGTCGACACCGATGAAACGCAGATCGGCGCCCTCGGTGATCGCCTTGACCTCGCGGCCCCACGGGCCCTTCTCGACAGCCACGCTCGCGCCGTCACCGCGCAGCGACTCCGCCAGATCCGCGGCGACCGTGCGCCACTGACCCGCCGACTTGGGCGCGGCGTAGGCGGCGACCGTGAGCCTGCCGTGCTCGGTGGCCAGGTGCACCGCCTGCGGGGTGCCGTCGGGACTCATCTCCACCTGCAACTGCCCGCCCTGGGGCACCGGGATGAGCACCGAGCCGAGATCGAGGCGACGCGAGATGGCCTCGTCGGAGACCTCGCTGATGTCGTAGGGGCCCGCGGCGGCATCGGGGGCATGGTCGAAATTGCCGTAGATGCGCTCATCGGTCGGAGCGTCGTCGAAGTCCAGGCGCGCGAAGTCGGGGCGCTGGAACTCGTCGGTGTCGTACTCGTCGGAGTCCGCGTCCAAGTCGTAGTCCGCCTCGTCGTACTCGACGTCGTCGTAGTCGACATAGTCGTCGGCGGCGTCGTCACGCGCGCGCTTCTTCTTTCCGAACAGACCCATCACGCCTCCTTGTCGGCCAGGCTGGCATGCCCGCCGCTCGACCCGTACCCGCCGGTGCCACGGGCGGTGTCGTCGAGATCGTCGACCTCGGCGAAGTCGACCAACTCGACCCGCTGCACCAGCAACTGCGCGATGCGGTCGCCGCGACGCAGCTCGATGGCGGTGCGTGGGTCGTGGTTGATCAGGCACACCTTGATCTCACCGCGGTAACCCGCGTCGACCGTGCCGGGCGTGTTGACCACCGACAGACCGGCCTTCGCCGCCAAGCCGGACCGGGGGTGGATCAAGCCGACCGTGCCCATCGGCAACGCGATCGCGATCCCGGTACCGACCAGCACCCGCTCGCCCGGTTCGATGATCACATCCTCGGTGGTACAGAGGTCGACGCCCGCGTCACCCGGATGGGCACGCGTCGGCACAGGGATGCCGGGATCGAGCCGCCGCAGCGGAATCGGTGCAAGTGCGTTCACATCGGTCGAGACTACGCGGTCGAGGCCGGACCTTCTCGTCGCAGCCCTGGTGCGGTGACCTAGTGTTGAGGGGTGCCCGACCAGCCCCATTCCCCGACGACCGCGACCACAGACACCGACCACGGCGCGCCGAGCGCGCAGGGTCCGTCGCCCTACTCCGAGCGCCTGTGGGTGCCGCTGTGGTGGTGGCCGGTCGGCTTCGCGATCGCGGGCCTGCTCGCGGCCGAGATCCATATGGGCGCGCCGGGTCTGCGGGCCTGGCTGCCGTACGTGTTGCTGGCGCCGGTCCCGGTCTGGATTCTGTTGTGGATGAGCAGGCATCGCCTGGATGTCACCGTGGCCGACGATGGTACGGCGGAACTGCGCGTCGACCGCGCCCACCTACCGGTGAGCTTCGTCGCGCGCGCCGCGGCCGTCGCGCCGACGGCCAAGAGTGCGGCGCTGGGCCGACAACTCGACCCCGCCGCCTATGTGCAGCACCGGGCCTGGATCGGCCCGATGGCATTGCTGGTGCTGGACGACCCGGACGACCCCACGCCGTACTGGTTGGTCAGTACGCGTAGGCCGGACCGGGTCTTGGCCGCGCTCGGACTCCCGAGCGCGGGCTGACCCTTCCTCGCTGATCCCTACGGATCAGTCTGCGTCGCCCATGCCGGTCGATCGACCGCACGGTGCCACGCACTCGCCTGCCGCTAGAGCGCGCAATCCATGCAGATGAGCTGTCCACCCTTCTCGGTGGCCAGTCGGCTGCGGTGATGCACGAGGAAACAGCTCGAGCAGGTGAACTCGTCCGCCTGCTTCGGGACCACCCGAACGCTGAGTACCTCGTCGGACAAGTCCGCGCCGGGAAGCTCGAACGATTCCGCTGTATCGGATTCGTCGATGTCCACGACGGCGGACTGCGCCTCGTTGCGGCGGGCCTTCAGCTCCTCGAGCGAATCCTCCGACACCTCGTCGGATTCGGTGCGCCGCGGTGCGTCATAGTCGGTTGCCATGTCGTCTTCCCCTCAGTCCTTACTCCGTATATCCCGGATCAGTCGATTGCCGTAACCCCGCAGGGTTCCGGCGTTCGTACCGCCCCGCCGGTGGTGCACCTCACACGTGCACCGGTCGTCTATCAGGTTCGATCGACCAGCGATCTACTCCGACAGCGTTCGGTAAACGCAGGACATGCCCTTGTTGTTCCCGCGACCGACCACCGTTTCACCGGTAAATATTCGATCTGGGCGGCCAGACAATAGCGGACCGATGGACGAAAGTCGCAATCAAACCCGCGCCGAGCCGAAACCGACGACGAATCGTCACCTGCCGGGAAACTCGCCGAGACCTCCCCGACTCGCGCACCGCCGCGGGACTCGTAGAGTGAGCGCGTGGTTTCACTGATCACCGAAGGCAGCGCGACAGATCGCGACGGCAAACCCTTTCCGCGGCGGCGGCCCGAGCTCTGGCTCGCGCTCGTCCTCGTGCTGGCTCTGGTGAGCCTGTTCGTCTGGATCACGGCGTTCCGAACCCGTGACGACAGCAACGAACCGATGGCGTGCAACGCGCCGAGCACGCCGACGGCCACCAACGCGCCGCAGCCCGCGGCACTGGGTACCCGGGTGGGTCCGACGCGACTCGCCGAGGTCGACCCGGCGGCCCTGTCGGAGTCGCGGGTGCGGGTGTTCAACGCCAACGGCAAGAGCGGCCAGGCGGGCAACATCGGCGCGGCACTGGCCGACCTCGGCTTCGCCGGCGCGCCGGGGACACAGGTCGGTAACGATCCGGTCTATGTCAGCGGCGACCTCACCTGCACCGGTCAGATCCGGTTCGGTGTGAACGGTCGGCCCGCGGCCGCGTCGGTGCAGTTGATCGCGCCCTGCGCCGAGCTGATCGAGGATCCGCGCACCGACGACACCGTCGATCTGGTCCTCGGGCAGGCGTTCGGTGAATCATTGCGACCCGGCGCCGACGCCGAGGCAGTGCTCCGGTCGCTCAAGAACCTGGCCCCCGGCGCGAGCTCGTCCTCGATCGACCCGGACCTCCTCGACGCCGCACGCGAAGTCAAGTGCTGAGCGCTCTAGTCCGGTAGCGCCGTCGGCGCGCCGACCCGGTCGAGCAGGTCGGTGAGGTCCCCGGCGATGCCGGGGGCCGCGACGACGGTCAGTTCGCCCGCGGCCCCGCCGACGGTGACCGGGGGGACGTGCACGACCGCACCCGCTTCGGCGGCGATGAGGGCACCCGCCGCCCAGTCCCAGGCGTTGAGGCCGTGCTCGTAGTACGCCTCGAGCCTGCCCGAGGCGACATGGCACAGGTCCATGGCGGCGGCGCCGAGGCGGCGGATGTCGCGGATCCGCGGCAGGATCTCGGTGAGCAGCTGCGCCTGGCGGGCCCGGCGCGCGCTGCCATAGGCGAAGCCGGTGGCTACCAGGGCCACCGAGAGCGAATCCTCGCTACTGCAGCGCAGTGTCACCCGGGTGCCGTCCGGTCGCACAGCGTGCGATCCAGCGCCCAGTGCGGCGCTGTAGGTGGTGGCGGCGGCGACGTCCACCACGGCGCCCGCCACGGGCTTGCCGTCGACCACCGCGCCCACCGAGACGGCGTAGCCGGGGAGTCCGTAGAGGAAGTTCACGGTGCCGTCGATCGGGTCGACGACCCAGGTGACAGCACCCGCCGCGGTCGCGCCGACATCTCCGCCGCCTTCCTCCCCCAGAATCGCGTCGCCGGGCCTGCGCTCGGCGAGCAGCTTGCGGATCAGCTGTTCGGATTCGGTGTCGACGATGGTGACCGGATCGGTGACGTGCCCCTTGGTGGCCACGGCGCCTGCCACGGGTCCGTCGTCGGCGAATACCTCGGGCCTGCGGGCACGCACGTGCGCGGCGGCCGTCTCGGCGAGCTCGACGGCCAGGCGCCGCAACTGCTCGTAATCGGCGGATGTGGTGGGGGCGGTTACGGTCTCGGGCTCGGTGTATTCGGGCACCCACCCATCGCATCACATGTCGTGGCTCGTCGCGCGAGGGGTGACTACCGCTACTCTTCTCCCTGGTGTCTGCCAGGCACCTCGACCACGTCAGCAAGGGGTTGAACCATGTCCACTCGGGGGCACGCATTCGGTATCGATATCGGCGGCAGCGGGGTGAAGGGCGCCGAGGTCGATCTGGCCACCGGCCTGCTCACCCATGAGCGCATCAAGATCCCGACACCGCGGCCGTCGACGCCCGACGCCGTCGCAGGGGCGGTCGCCGAACTCGTCGCGCAGGCGGGGTGGGAGGGACCGGTGGGCATCACCATGCCGTGCGTGGTGCTCGACGGCCACGCCAGAACCGCGGCCAACATCGACCAGGCCTGGATCGGCACCGACGCCCGCGCGTTGTTCGCGAAGGCGCTGGGCGGGCGCGAGGTCACCGTGCTCAACGACGCCGACGCGGCGGGACTGGCCGAGGACCGCTACGGCACCGCGCGCGACCTCCACGGGCTGACGCTGCTGCTCACCTTCGGCACCGGCATCGGCTCCGCACTGCTCTACGACGGCGTGCTGGTGCCCAACTCCGAGCTCGGCCATCTCAAGATCGAGGGCGTCGACGCCGAGGATCTGGCCGCGGCCTCGGTCAAGGACAACGAGGACCTGACCTACCCGGAGTGGGCGCAGCGGGTGAGTCGCGTGTTGGGTCACATCGAGGATCTGTTCTGGCCGAAGGTGATCGTGGCGGGCGGCGGCATCAGCCGTGATCACGAACAGTGGATTCCGTTGCTCACCAACCGAACTCCCGTGATTCCGGCCGTATTGAAGAACACCGCGGGTATCGTCGGCGCGGCGATGGCCATCGATGCGGGCCTCGCGCCGTAGCCCGGCGCGGCCTGCGACGCAACGCCTGGGTGGCATCGTGCCATGAGTACCCTGGTTGGATCGTTACAATGGAACACGTCCGGCGGTGAGCCGGTGAAACCTTCCGGCCGCGGCCGGTCGCGAGAAGGTCGGTGAACGAGCGCCGACTTCCCCGGCCGACGCATCGCCGGTGCAACCCGACCGACCGCTCCGCCGGAAAACCACTCTGGCGTGACGCCGCACGAGACCGTCACGAAAGGGCGTACGTGGTAGCCACGAATACCCGTCAGACCGCCGACTCGGCCTCCGACGCCGATGCCGACGACGCCGTAACCCCGGCCAAGAAGGCGCCGGCCAAAAAGGCCGCTGCCAAAAAGGCGCCGGCGAAGAAGGCCGTAGCCAAGAAGGCGCCGGCGAAGAAGGCTGCCGCCAAGAAGGCTCCGGCCAAGAAAACCGCCGCGAAGAAGGCGACCTCGGGCGAGGGCGGTGAGGAGCAGCTCGACGACGAGTCGGTCGAGGTCGACGATCTCGGTGATCTCGAAGTCGCCGAAGACGAACTCGTCGGCGAGGAAGTCGTCGTCGAAGACGTCACCGAGGAAGCCGCCGAGGTCGCCGATACCGCGGAGCCGTCCGAGAAGGACAAGGCTTCCGGCGATTTCGTCTGGGACGAGGAGGAGTCCGAAGCGCTGCGTCAAGCACGCAAGGACGCCGAACTCACCGCCTCCGCCGACTCGGTGCGCGCCTACCTCAAGCAGATCGGCAAGGTCGCGCTGCTCAACGCGGAGGAGGAGGTCGAACTCGCCAAGCGAATCGAGGCCGGCCTGTTCGCCGCGGAGAAGATGCGCGAGTTCGCCGAGGCGGGCGAGAAGCTCTCGGTCACCACGCGCCGCGATTTCAACTGGATCGTGCGCGACGGCAACCGGGCCAAGAACCACCTGCTCGAGGCCAACCTGCGACTGGTCGTCTCGCTGGCCAAGCGCTACACCGGCCGCGGCATGGCGTTCCTCGATCTCATCCAGGAAGGCAACCTGGGTCTGATCCGCGCGGTCGAGAAGTTCGACTACACCAAGGGTTACAAGTTCTCGACGTACGCGACGTGGTGGATCCGCCAGGCCATCACCCGCGCCATGGCCGACCAGGCCCGCACCATCCGTATCCCGGTGCACATGGTCGAGGTCATCAACAAGCTCGGCCGCATCCAGCGCGAGCTGCTCCAGGACCTGGGCCGTGAGCCCACGCCGGAGGAGCTCGCCAAGGAAATGGACATCACGCCGGAGAAGGTCCTCGAGATCCAGCAGTACGCGCGTGAGCCGATCTCGCTCGACCAGACCATCGGCGACGAGGGCGACAGCCAGCTCGGTGACTTCATCGAGGACTCCGAGGCGGTCGTCGCGGTCGACGCGGTGAGCTTCACCCTGCTGCAGGATCAGCTGCAGTCGGTGCTGGAGACGTTGTCCGAGCGCGAGGCGGGCGTGGTGCGGTTGCGCTTCGGCCTCACCGACGGTCAGCCGCGCACCCTCGACGAGATCGGTCAGGTCTACGGCGTCACGCGTGAGCGCATCCGTCAGATCGAATCGAAGACGATGAGCAAGCTGCGCCACCCGAGCCGTTCGCAGGTTCTGCGCGACTACCTCGACTAGGTTCCACACAAGAGGCCCGCACCACCGAATCGGTGGCGCGGGCCTCTTTTTTGTTTCCTCCGCTACATTCCTAGCGGTCTGTTTTATCCAGTAAATCGGTGAGTAATCTTTTCGTGATCAAACCCACACTGCTGGATTGCACTGTGGAGGACCCGGATTGGCGATCTTCGACGTATTGTCACACCCAGCTTTTCGTTCTACCGCCTCAAGTCTGCGGTATCGGCATTGAGGGTTTTTCGCGCGTGCTCGACATTTACCACTTCAGCTACGGCTGGATCACCCCCGTACTCGCCTACTTCATGTCCGTCACGGGCTGCCTGCTCGGACTGCAGTGCGCGGCCCGCGGTCGCAATGCCACCGAGGGACGGGTCGGCTGGCTCATCGGCGCCGCGATCGCGATCGGCGGGACCGGGATCTGGGTCATGCATTTCATCGCGATGCTCGGCTTCACCATCCGCGGCACCGAGATCCGCTACGACATCCCGTTGACGCTGTTCAGCGCGATCACCGCGATGGTGGTGGTCGGAATCGGGCTGTTCATGGTCAACAAGCCACAGCCGACCCTGCGCTCACTGCTCACTGGTGGCGTCATCACCGGCCTCGGTGTCGGGACCATGCACTACACCGGCATGTACGCGATGAGATCCAGCGCGACCGTGCGATACGACCCGGCGATCGTGGCCCTGTCGATGGTGATCGCGGTGGTGGCATCGGTCGTGGCGCTGTGGTTCACGTTGCGCGTCAAGGGATTTCTCGCCACCGTGGGTGCGGCACTGATCATGGGTGTGGCCGTGTGCGGCATGCACTACACCGGGATGGCCTCGATGCACGCGCACACCGGACATCAAACCGCGCCCGCGACCGGCGCCGAGGCGATGCAATTGCTGGCGCCGCTGATCGGGGTGAGCAGCATCGTCACCATGCTCGTGCTGATCAGTGTGAGCCTCACCGAGATCGAGAACGAGGAAGCACTGCCACGCATGTGGCTCACCTCGCGGCACCGGCCCCAGCCGCGGCCGGCCGCGCCCGCGCGCCCGGCCGCGCAGTACGCGCCGCCGGTCCAGCACGAGTACCGCACCGAGGAATTGAGTTACGACGGTGCGGGCGCCTGGCCACGCCGGGTCGTCGACTGATCAGGTCGTCGCGACACCCGAACGGCGCCTGACGAACTCGGCCACCGGCTCGACGACCCGGGCCGCGATCGGGCCGAGGATCGCCATCAGCAGCACATAGGCGGAGGCGAGCGCGGCCAGCTTCGCGTCGGCCTTGCCGTAGGCGACCGCCAATCCGGCGATGACGATGGAGAATTCGCCGCGCGCCACCAGCGCGGCGCCCGCCCTCGCCCGACCCATCTGCCGGATTCCCTGCCTGCTCGCCGCCCACCAACCGACCGCGATCTTGGTGCCGGTGGTCACCACCGCCAGCGCGACCGCCCAGGCGAACACCGGCGGGATCGCGGTCGGGTCGATCGACAGACCGAACGCGACGAAGAAGATCGCGGCGAACAGATCACGCAGTGGCTCGAGCAGTTTCGCGGCCTCGTGCGCGGTGGACCCCGAGATGGCGATGCCGAGCAGGAACGCGCCGACCGCGGCCGAGACATTGAGCGCCGAGGCCGCCCCGGCCACGAGCAGCGCGGCGCCGAGCAGCTGGAGCAGGAACACCTCGCGATCGGCGCTGTCGAGTACGGCCGAGACCACCCGCCCGAACCGCAGCGCCACCACGAGCACCACCGTGATGGTCGCCAGCGCGACCGCGAGGGAGATCAATCCGCTCAGCAGGCTCAACCCGGCCAGCATCATGGTCAGGATCGGCAGGTACACCGCCATCGCGAGGTCTTCGAGCACCAGGATCGACAGCACCACGGGCGTCTCGCGGTTACCGAGACGGCCCAGATCGTCGAGCACCTTGGCCACGATCCCCGACGACGAGATGTAGGTGACCCCGCCGAGCACGACGGCGCCGAGCACACCCCAGCCCATGATGAGCGCGACCGCGACCCCGGGCAGCGCGTTGGCCACCAGATCGAGCACTCCGGCGGCCCAGGAGCGCCGCAGACCGGTCATCAGCTCGGGGGCGGTGTACTCGAGCCCGAGCAGCAGAAGCAGCAGCACGACGCCGATCTCGCTCGCCATGTGCCCGAACTCGGTGGCGGCGTCGAGCTCGATGAAACCGCCGCGGCCGAACGCCAGTCCGCCCAGCAGGTACAGCGGAATCGGGGACATCCCGAAGCGGCCCGCCACTCGCCCGCAGATCCCCAGCGCGAACAAGATCACGCCGAGCTCGAGCAGAGCCAAGGCCTGCGAGGTCACGGCGGTCAGCCGTGCACGAGAATCTTCGCGGCCGCTTCCAGGCCGTCCGGGGTGCCGACGACCACGAGCAGATCACCCTCGGTGAAGGTGAAGTCCGGGCCGGGTGACGGGTGGAGCTGACCGGCGCGCATCACCGCAACGATCGAGGTCTTGGTGCGGGTGCGCATGCCGGTCTCGCCGAGCGTCCGGCCCGCGTAGGGGGATTCGTCGACGATGGCGAGCTGGCGGGTGGTGATGCCCGGCAGATCGCGATGGTCGTCGTTGAGTTTGGCGACCAGCTGCGGCGCGCCGAGCAGGTTCGCCAGCACCGACGCCTCGTCGGTGGACAGCGGCACCTGGGCGGCGATGGCGTCCGGGTCGTCGGGTTTGGACACGATCAGATCGATGTCACCGTCGCGGTGGGCGACCACCCCGACGCGGCGCCCCGACCTGACTTCGAAATCCTTGCGCACTCCGATGCCCGGTAGCGCTGTGACGTCGACGTTCACACCGTCAACAGTAGACGCGCCCGGCCGCGATTGTGGTCTACGCCACTCCCTCCCGGCGCGGTGTGCTGAACACGCCGTCGGATCCGGGCAGATACGGCTGCGCGGCCAGCACCGCGGCGACCGGCAGCGCCGCGTAGAGGTGCGGGAACAGCATCGACGACGGGTCGCTCGGCACGCCCGGTTCCCACTTCACCGCACCGGTGAACGCCGCCGGATCCAGCCACAGCACGACCATGTCGGCGCGCCCGGCAAAGAGTCGATTGGCGGGCAGGTGGACCTGCTCCGGGGTGGACAGGTGCACGAAGCCCGCGTCGGCCAGCGAAGGCGGTCTGCGCTCGCCCACGCGGCGAGCTTCCTCCCATTCTTGGGAAGAACACAGGTGAACAAGGGTGTGAGTGTCGGATGTCACGGGTAATCTCCGGGTAGACAACAGGTTCGGACGGTCAAGACCCTGTCACAACTCGATCGTGTTCGGCCCGCTTCGGTGCTCGGCTCGTCCGTAACGAGCAACACCGCAGCGAGCGACATATCGGTGAGCGGCAGGTTCGAGTGGGAGGTGGCATCAGCGCTTCGCGGGTGATCGGTGGGTGCTCGAGACCGACGACCGGCGGGTGTTCGCTTTCAGCGAAACCGCAGGTCTGTTATCGAAAACACAAAGATTCACTTCCGGGAACAAAGCCTGAACCCCGAACGTCTGACAGAGTAGTCGTACCACTGCTGGGAAGTAGCGGATGCGAGCCGCGTGGAGTGACCACGAGGCCCACACCTAGGCGAACGGCCACGCAGCGCCGGGAGCCGGGACGGAGGAGTCATGCCAGGAACACTGACCAGCACCCCACTGACCGCACTCGATCGTTGCGATCGCTGCGGGGCGGCTGCCCGAGTGCGTGCCGTGCTTCCCGCGGGTGGCGAGTTGCTCTTCTGCCAGCACCACGCGAATGAACACATGGACCGCTTGCGCGAACTCGAAGCCGTGCTCAACACGGACGAAGCTCCCGCGATCTGACCACTCCTCGCGTCCGAAACAACCACATCTGACAACAGAAAACTCCCGACAGCGGGCGACCCGGACAGGGCGCCCGCTGTCGCTGTATCCGGGTATCCCGGCTATCGGGCGTCGGCGAGAATGCCGTCGACGAGGGTCGCCACGCCGTAGTCGAACGCGCCCTCCGGGTCGGCGGGCGCCTGGTAGTGCTCGCCGACGGCCGTACCGACCCGCCCGGCGAGCGGGAATTCGCCGGCGGGCATCACCTGGGCCAGCAAGGGGCCGTTGACCTCCCACCATCGGGCGTCGCTCAGCTGCGCGGCGGCGCCCGCGGCCGCGATGGCGAGGCGGGCATTGCCGGTCGCGAAGTCGGTGAGGACCGCGATCGCGCGGTCCATGGCCAGATCGCTCAGGCCGATGCCCTCGATCGCGGCCAGCTGATGTTCGTAGCGGCGCATCCGGGCGGGGCCGAGCACCTGGCGCCACGGGGACACCGCGAGGAGCCAGGGGTGCTCGATCAGCTCGGCCCTGATCCGGGTGGCGACGGTGATCATGCGTTCGCGGACCGGCAGGTCGGCCGGGATCGGGGAGTCCGCGGCGGCCACGGCGTCGACCATGAGCACGATCAGGGCGTCCTTGCTGGGGACATAGGTGTAGAGACTCATCGCGCGCAGACCGAGTTGCGTGGCGACCGCGCGGATCGTCAGCTTGTCGATGCCGTCGCGGTCGGCCAGGGTGATACCCGCCGCCACCACATCGTCGACGGTGAGCCCGGGTTTCGGGCCGCGCGCGCCCGGCTTCGACGGCAAGGAGTGCCGCCACAGCAATTCGAGGATCCGGGTGGCCTGAGCGGTCGATTCCCCGTCCTGGTCAGCGGGCACGAGCCATCCTCTCCGGAGATTGTGTCGAGCGTTCGGGAACAAACTCAGTACAGTGTACGTTGTTCGGTTGTTCGTGCTGCCCGATCAGAGGAGAACGTTCTGCCCGCCATTCAGGCCACCTACCTTCCCGACCGTCACCTGTTCGCCCTGTGGACGTGGACCGGGCACGACACCGGCCCCGCGCCGACGGGGGTCGGCGATCCGGAACAACTCACCCTCGCGCTGCCGGTCGGCGAGCGCGGGGCGATCGAAACCGTCGAGGTGGCGACCGCGGTGGTCACCCCCGCCGAACTGGCTGACGTCACCCTCGGCGACCTCGCCCCGTCCGCGCTGGCCTGGCGCGCGTCGATGACCGACGAGCGGTCCTTCGCCTTGCCCGCCGCCGCGCACGCCGTCCCCGACGCGGTCGGCACCGCCATCGTGTCCGCCGAGCGGGCGGCGCGGGTCTTGCGCGAGACGCGGGCCCTCGACGGGGAGCTGGCGGGAGTTCTCGATGCCACGCTGCGGCCGTATCAGGTCCGCGGGGTGGGGTGGTTGCGCGAGACCGTGTCGGCGTTCGGCGGGGCCGTGCTGGCCGACGAGATGGGGCTCGGGAAGACGGTGCAGACCATCGGGTTCCTGCAGGGCCGCTCCGACGGTCCGCAGTTGGTGGTGTGCCCGACCTCGCTGGTGGGCAACTGGGTGCACGAGATCGAACGGTTCGCACCGGGGTTGAAGGCGGTGTCGTGGCGCGGTGGCGCGGTGCCCGCCGGCGCGGGGACGGTTCTCGTGACCGGGTATCCGACCCTGCGGCTGCACGGGGCGGCACTGACCGGTGAGCAGTGGGCCACCGTGGTGTTCGACGAGGCGCAAGCGCTGAAGAATCCGCGCACCCAGGTGTCGCGGGCGGCGCGCGCGCTGACCGCCGACGCGAAGGTCGCGCTGACCGGAACGCCGGTGGAGAACCACCTCGACGAACTGTTCGCACTGCTCAACCTCACCGTGCCGCGACTGTTCGCGCATCGCACGCAGTTCCGGCGCCGGTTCGTGCGGCCGATCGAGGAGGGGTCGGCCACGGCCGCGGCACGGCTCAGGGACGCCGTCGAGCCGGTTGTCCTCGGACGCAAGAAGCTTCAGGTGGCGGCGTCGCTGCCCGCGAAGATCCACAGCGATCTGCTGTGCGATCTCACCGCCGAGCAGGAACGGGTGTACGACGCGGTGCTCGCCGACGCCCTCGATGAGGGCTTCGGTTCCGGCCTGCAACGACAGGGACGGGTACTGGCCGCGCTCACCCACCTCAAGCAAGTGTGCAACCACCCCGGACTGGTTTCCGGCGACCTGGGCGAACTCGCGGGCCGTTCCGGCAAACTCGACCTGTGCACCGACATCGTGGCCACCAACCTCGACACCGGTGACCCCACGCTGATCTTCACCCAGTACCGCAAGACCGGCGACCTGCTGGTGCGGCACCTGGCCGAGCAGTTCGGCGTCGACGCGCCGTTCTTCCACGGTGGGCTGGACGCGACCCAGCGCGGCGACCTCGTCACCCGCTTCCAGGCGCCGGACGGGCCGCCGGTACTGATCCTGAGCCTGCGCGCGGCGGGCACCGGCCTCACCCTCACCCGCGCGGCCGATGTGATCCATTTCGATCGCTGGTGGAATCCGGCGGTGGAGGCGCAGGCCTCGGACCGGGCGCACCGGATCGGGCAGACCCGCACCGTCACCGTCACCACCCTCACCAGCGCCACCACGGTGGAGGAGCACATCGCCGCGATGCACACCCGCAAGTCCGCGCTGACGGACCTGTCCGATGCGGCGGGCATCGCCGAACTGGCCCGCCTCGACGACGACGCCCTCGTCGACATCCTGCGCCGGAAGCGAGAGAACTGATGGCCGACAACGAATTCGGTTACACCCAGTGGGGTCGGGATTGGGTGCGCCTGGCCGAACCGCTGCGCCAGACCCGGCCGGAACCACTGCTGCCCCGCGCCCGCAGCATCGCGCGCAACGACGGCGTGCGCGTCGAGATCGAGGGGCGAACGGTGCGCGCGCACCTGCATCGCGGCGGTCAGGCCTCGATCGCGCACGTCGAGGTGGCGCCGCTGTCGCGGGCGGCGGTGACCGCGATCGGCCAGACGATCACCGACCCGACCGTCCTCACCGACGAGATGCACCGGGCATTGGTCGACGCGGGCCACTCCCCCGCGCCGACCCTGGTGAGCGCCGATTGTTCCTGCTCGGCGCGGACCGCGCGCTGCCTGCACGTGTTCGCGACGCTGTACACGATCGCGCGCGGGGTCGACGAGAATCCTCGCCTCGCACTGGAATTGCAGGGCTACTTCGACGCGACCGCCGAATCCGACGCGCCCACCCAGGAACAACGCTGGACTCCCCTGCACACCCTCGACCCGGCCGACTTCTTCGACATCGTCCGCTAGGCGATCAGCCGACGAGACCTCCTCGAACGCAACGGGTTATCCGTGAGTCCTGCCGATCCCGCTCGACGAAGCCGGCATCCGGAAGATACACAGAGCCCGTTCGGGCTGCGCCCGCCGCTCAGGCGTTGGTGCCGCCGTCGACGGTGAGGATCGCGCCGGTGATCGATCGGCCCGACGGACCCGCGAGGAAGGCGACGAGGTCGGCCACGTCGGCGGCGGCACCGAAACGGCCCAGCGCGTTGAACTCCCGTTGCGTAGGGGCGTGCCCGCTGTCCGCGGGGTTCATGTCGGTGTCGGTCGGTCCGGGCTGGACGAGGTTGACCGTGATGCCGCGCGGACCGAGCTCGCGCGCAAGGGCTTTGGTGAAGCCGTTGAGGGCCGACTTGCTGAGGTTGTAGAGCGACAGTCCACCGAAGAGCGCGCGTTCGGACAGGTTGGAGCCGATGGAGATGATCCGGCCGCCGTCACCGAGGTACGGGAGAGCGGCCTGGCCCGCGACGAAGGCGGCGCGGGCGTGGATGTTCAGCGCGCGGTCGATCTCGTCGAGGGTGAACTCCTCGTAGGGCTTGGCCGGGAAGATGCCCGCGTTGTTCACGAGGACGTCGAGCCCGCCCAGTTCGCGCGCGGTCTGTTCCACGGCGGCGACGACCGCTGCGGCGTCGCCGCTGTCGGCCTTGATCGGCAGCGCCCGCCTGCCCAGCGCCTCGATCTCGGCGGCGACCGCCTTCGCGGCGACCTCGTCGCGCTGATAGGTGAACGCCACATCGGTGCCGGCGGCGGCCAGTGCGCGGGCGATGGCCGCGCCGATCCCGCGGCTCGCGCCGGTCACCAGGGCCACGGTGTTGCTGCTCGTCATCAGGTTTGCTCCAATTTTGTAGTAGTCGATATACAAATAGAGAAGCGTATCCACAGCACCCTCGTCAAGAGTTTCTTACCGATCGACACAGAAACAAGTGGGCGCGGCCGTCCGCCGCCGCGGGCACGGTATATTTACCGATCGGCACAGAAAGGTTTCACATGGCAGAGCGCGGGCGCCCCCGAGGCTTCGATCGTGAGATCGCGCTGCGTCGCGCGATGGAGGTGTTCTGGGAGCTCGGCTACGACGGCGCCTCGATGAGCGACCTCACCGCCGCCATGGGCATCAACTCCCCCAGCCTCTACGCCGCCTTCGGCGACAAGGAGGCCCTGTTCCGCGCCGCCGTCGAGCTCTACCGCCGCACCGAGGGCTCCTACACGGCCACGGCGCTGCGCGAGCAACCCACCGCCTACGCCGCGATCGAGGCGATGCTGCGCGACAACATCACCCACTACACCGACCCCGGTCTACCCAACGGCTGCATGGTGGTCCTCGCCGGCGCGACCTACACCACCCGCAACGCCGCGGTGCGCGAATTCCTGGTCGAAGCCCGTCGCCACACCACGGCCGACATCCGCGCACGTCTCGATCGCGGCGTCACCGACGGCGATCTCGCCGCCGACACCGACACGGCTTCGCTGGCCATGCTGTACAGCACCGTCCTGTACGGGTTGTCGATCCAGGCCAGAGACGGCGTCAGCCCCGGCGAACTCAGCGCCGCCGTCGACAGCGCGTTGCGCACACTCGACGCCGCGACACGCTAGGCGAAGCCCGCGGGCCGGCGCGTCGGCGAGGTTCGGTCTCTCAGAGTCGACGCAGGGCGGCGATACGTTCACCCAATTGATCGACACTCGCCAAGGCCGTAGGCGGACCACCACATTCGCGACGGAGTTCGCCGTGGATCACGCCGTGGGGTTTGCCGGTGCGGTGGTGGTGCATCGCGACGAGGCTGTTGAGTTCGCGGCGCAGCTCGCCCAGTTTGTCCGAGGTGGCGACACGTTCGGCGACGGCCGCGGGCTGGGGGGCGGACTCCTGCGCGGCACTACGGTCGGCCAGCTGACGGGTCTGACGGTCGCGCAGGAGAGCACGCATCTGGTCGGCGTCGAGCAGACCGGGAATGCCGAGGTAGTCGGCTTCCTCGTCGCTGCCCGCGATGGTGGCGGTGCCGAAGGAGGAACCGTCGTAGATCACCTGGTCGAGCTCGGCGTCCGCGGCGAGGGCGACGAAGGACTTCTCGTCCTCTCCGGGCTCGTCCTTGGCCTTGTTCGCGTCCATCAGGAGCTCGTCGTCGAGGCCGTCCTTCTCGCGGTGCGGCTTGCCGATCACGTGATCGCGCTGCAACTCCAGCTGCGCGGCCAGGTCGAGCAACACCGGCACCGACGGCAGGAACACGCTCGCGGTCTCGCCCGGCTTGCGGGCACGCACGAAACGGCCGATGGCCTGCGCGAAGTACAGCGGCGTCGAGGCGCTGGTGGCGTAGACGCCGACGGCGAGGCGTGGCACGTCGACACCCTCGGACACCATGCGCACCGCGACCATCCACGGCTGGGTGCCCTTCCCGAACTCGCCGATGCGCTGCGAGGACTGCGGGTCGTCCGAGAGCACCACCGACGGCCGCTCGCCACAGATGTGCTCGAGCAGTTCGGCGTAGTCGCGGGCCCGCTCCTGATCGGTGGCGATCACCAGACCGCCCGCGTCGGGCATGCCCGACGCGCGCAGCTGACGCAGGCGCACATCCGCCGCGCGCAGCACCGCCGAGATCCAGTCACCTGCCGGATCAAGGGCCGTGCGCCAGGCCCGCGCGGTGTGTTCGGCGCTGAGCGGTTCGCCGAGACGGGCGGTGTGTTCCTCGCCCGCGCTGTCGCGCCAGTGCGCGTCACCGGAGTAGGCCAGGAACACCACCGGACGCACGACGCCGTCGGCGAGCGCGTCGGCATAGCCGTAGGAGTGGTCGGCGCGCGAACGCGGGAACCCACCCTCGTCGGGCTCATAGGTGACGAACGGGATCTTCGAATCGTCACTGCGGAACGGGGTTCCGGTCAGCGCCAGTCGGCGCGTCGCGTCGCCGAACGCCTCCTCGGTCGCCTCGCCCCAGGTCTTGGCGTCGCCCGCGTGGTGGATCTCGTCGAGGATCACCAGCGTGCGACGGTTCTCGGTGCGCACCCGGTGTCGTGTCGGGTGGGCCGCGACCTGGGCATAGGTCACCACGACGCCGTGATAGTCGCCGGAGGTCGCGCCGGTGGAGTTGGAGAACCGCGAGTCCAGCTGGATCCCGGTGCGCGCGGCCGCGGCGGACCACTGGTGCTTGAGGTGCTCGGTCGGCGCGACGACGGTGATCTGATCCACCGTACGATCGGCCAGCAACTCCGCGGCAACACGCAGCGCGAAGGTGGTCTTACCGGCGCCGGGCGTCGCGACCGCGAGGAAGTCACGCGGCTTGGTGGCCAGGTACTTCGTCAACGCGCGCCGCTGCCAGGCGCGCAACGAACCCGACGGGGCACCTCCCGCGGCAATCTCGCCCGGTGTCCCCGCTTGCTTCGCCGTAGCGGCGCCACCCGACCCAGTCACGCAGTCGACCCTAGCCGCCCGATGCGGCGTGTCGCCAAACCGACGCGGGGTGGGCGACAGGCATCACAACCGCGCCCGTGGTCACCGGCCATTTACCTGTTACCCGCCGACACGATGCCCGGCCCGCACCACACAGACCCCCAACGTGCGGGATGCTTGACACCGAGATGAACAACGACCAGGTCCCGGCTGCCGACGCGGCACACCCGCCGCAGGCGCTCCCGCCCCGCGACTCGCCCGCGCGCCCTGCGGTCGGCGCGCGGGCCGCTCCGCAACGTCGCAGCGATCACGCGCCGTGGGTGCGATGGCTCGCTACGGCATGGCGACTGGTGGTCCGGGTCGCGGTCAAGTGCTGGGACAACTCGATTTTCGCCAAGTCCGCGGCGGCGGCGTTCTGGCAGACCCTGTCGCTGGCACCACTGCTGCTCGGCCTCCTCGGCAGCCTCGGCTATGTGGGCGGATTGTTCGGGCCCGACACCGTGCAGATCGTGGAGAGCAAGATCATCGCGTTCAGCCGCGAGTTCTTCAGCCCGTCGGTGGTCTCGGACCTGATCGAACCGACCGTCGACGACGTGCTCGGCCGAGGGCGCGGCGCGCTGGTGTCGGTGGGTTTCGTGCTGTCGCTGTGGGCCGGCTCCTCGGCGATGGCCACCTTCGTCGACGCCATCGTGGAGGCGCACGGACAGCAGGACGCCCGTCATCCGATCTGGCAGCGGATCTTCGCGCTGCTGCTCTACGTGCAGTTCCTGGTGGCCGCGGTGCTCATCCTGCCGGTGATCGCACTGGGTCCCACCAGGATCGGGCGGGTGCTGCCCGAAGCGTGGCGGGAGCCGGGATTGCGGCTGATCGACACGTTCTACTACCCGATCGTCGGGCTGCTGCTGATCGTCGGGCTGACCACGCTCTACAAGCTGGCCCTGCACAAATCACTGCCGTGGCATCGGCTGTTCGGCGGCGCGCTGGTGGCCGGGGTCTTCTTCATGGCGGCCAGCGACCTGCTGCGCCGGTACCTGTCGTGGATCACCGCCACCGGGGTGAGCTACGGCGCGCTGGCCACCCCGATCGCGTTCCTGCTGTTCACGTACTTCCTCGGCTTCGCGGTGATCCTGGGCGCGGAGTTCAACGCCGCCGTTCAGGAGTTCTGGCCTGCCCGGGCCACCCGGATCGAGCAGGTCAAGGAATGGATCACCAGCCAGGTGCGGGGTGACGACGACGATGACGATGAGCACGACGAAACCGCCGGGGCCTGCTCCGAGGCACCGGCGTCACCGACCGAGTCCTCGGCTCAGTCGCCGTCCTTGCGCAAGCCCTCGTAGACCTTCTTGCAGTCCGGGCACACGGGCGAGCCGGGCTTGGCCGAACGCGTCACCGGGAAAACCTCGCCACACAGGGCGACGACCATCGTGCCCATCACGGCACTTTCGGCGATCCGGTCCTTCTTCACGTAATGGAAGAATTTGGGGGTGTCGTCGCTGGTCGTCTCGTCGGTCGTGGTTTCCGGGCGTACCAGAGTGTCTGTACTCACGCCTTCCATGATGCCGCATCCCGGCCCCGGGCCGCTGACCAGCCGCGTGTGCGCTCGATGACGCCGAGTGGAAGACTCGGGGTATGCAGTCCTACGGCGATGTCCCAGGCGCCGACGAACCGAAGCCGGACCCGGAAGTGACGATCCCCCCCGAGCCCAAGTCCTCGCGTGGGTTCTTCCGGCCCGCCCCCGCCGAACACGCCGTGCTGATCACCGAGGCCGCGCCCTCGCTCGACGACCAGCATCGCGCCAGAGTGCGCCGCTACACGTTCATCATGGCCTTCCGGATCCCCTGCCTGATCCTGGCCGCGATCGCCTACAGCGCGTTCGAGAACCCGCTGCTCTCGATCCTGATCATCGCCGCCTCGGTGCCGCTGCCGTGGATCGCGGTGCTGATCGCCAACGACCGCCCGCCGCGGACCAAGGACGAACCCAGCCGCTGGGACGGCCGCACGAACCAGATCGCGCTGGAATCCGGACAGCACAAGACCCTGGAATAGCGGCTGGGTTCGGCTACTCGGCCGTTGCCGGTCTGCGGACCAGCATCGACATGACCGCGGCGATCCCGCAGAGCGCACCCGCCACGTACCAGGCGAGGTCGTAGAGCCCTGGACGTCGCGGATGAAGCCCGCGCCGGTGGCGGCCACGGCGGCGCCGACCTGGTGGGCGGCGAAGACCCAGCCGAACGCGATCGGGCCGTCCGCGCCGAAGAGTTCGCGGCACAGCAGCACGGTCGGCGGGACGGTCGCGATCCAGTCCAGGCCGTAGAACACGATGAACACCCACATGCTCGGCTCGGTGTGCGGCCCGAGCAGCGACGGCAGGATCAGTAGCGAGAGCCCGCGCAGCGAGTAGTAGCCGAGCAGCAGGTAGCGCGGATCCACGCGGTCCGAGAGCCAGCCCGAGGCGATGGTGCCTGCCACATCGAAGATCCCGACCAGGGCGAGCAGTCCGGCCGCGGTGGTCGGCGGCATGCCGTGGTCGTGGGCCGCGGTGACGAAATGGGTGCCGACCAGGCCGTTCGTCGAGGCCCCACAGATCGCGAAACCGCCCGCCAGCAGCCAGAATCCGGGTCGGCGCGCGGCCGAGGCGAGTACCTTCAACGCCCGGTTGGCACCGCCCACGATCGGGACTCGCGCGCCCGCGTCCGAATCGGTCGGCGCCCCGTACGCGCGGACACCGACGTCGCTGGGATAGTCGCGCACGAACAGCCAGACCAGCGGCACCACCGACAGCGCCACTGCCGCCACGATCAACGACGGCAGCCGCCAGCCGTGCTCGGTGGCCAGCATCGACACCAGCGGCAGGAACACCAGCTGACCGGTGGCGCCCGCCGCGGTGAGCACTCCGGTGACCAGGCCACGACTCCGGACGAACCAACGGCCGGTGATGGTCGCGACGAACGGCATGGACATCGACCCGACGCCGACACCCACCAGCAATCCCCAGGTCGCCACCAGCTGCCACGCCTGGGTCATGAACACCGTCAGCCCGCTGCCCGCGGCGATCAGCACCAGCGCCGAACACACCACCTTGCGGATGCCGAATCGATCCATCAGCGCGGCGGCGAACGGCGAGATCAGGCCGTAGAGCAGCATGTTCAGCGAGATGGCGGTGGAGATCGTGGCGTGTGACCACCCGAATTCGGTGTGCAGCGGCTCGATGAGGACGCTGGGGACCGAGCGGAAGGCGGCCGCGCCGAGGAGGGCGACGAAGCCGACGCCCGCCACGATCCACGCGGGATGGAGTCGACGACGTTCGTCGGTGACCGATGCCGGTGCGGAAGTGAGGTTGTCGGCCGGGTCGTCGCCGGTGGGCGGCGCGGGCGCACGTAAATCGGTCACTCGGCCAGCGTGCCGGATCGACGGCGGGCGAGCGAGTGGCCGGTGTGACATGTTTCGTCAATATCCTGCCATCGACGGGGTCGGTCGGGCGCGCGCGAGCGAAACGCGGCACGAAGGCCGTGACAGCGGAGCCCCGCGCGCTGAACCGACAAGGCTGTCGACAGCGGAGCGCGGGCCGCCTACCGTTCGGACAGGACCACCCGAGCTGCCCGACAGGACAACCGAATCCGGCCGACGGCTTCCGAGGTGCCCTCATAGCGGAAGGGAGACAGCATGATTCGCTGGACCTGGGCCTTTCTCGACCGACCCGTCGATACTTTCGCCGACTGCGCACGATTCTGGGCGAAGGTCACCGACTCCACCGTCTCGCCACCGCGCGGCGAACACGATGAGTTCATCACCCTGCTGCCCGCCACCGGGCCCGCGTGGATCAAGATGCAAGCCGTCCACGACGACGGCGGCATCCACCTGGATCTCGACGTCGACGATCTCCCCGCGGCGATCGCGACCGCGACCGGGCTCGGCGCCCACGTGGTCGCCGAGATGGATGACTACACCGTGCTGGAATCGCCTGCCGGACAGACGTTCTGTCTCATTCCGTCTACCGAGCCCGCCGGTCTCGGTCCGGCGCCGATCACGGTGTCGACCGCGCCCGACGGCACAGTGACCCGCCTCGACCAGATCTGCCTCGACCTGTCCCCCACCGACATCGACGCCGATACCGCCTTCTGGCAGACACTCACCGACTGGACCCACAAGCCCGGCCGCCGCCCGGAATTCTCGCGCCTGCGCGGCCCCGACCAGCCACTGCACTTTCTGCTCCAGCGCCTGGATGAGCCCGGCCCCACCGGCGCGCACGCCGACCTGGCCTCGTCGAACATCACCGCCACCGCGGCCTGGCACGAATCCCTCGGCGCCACCCGGGTCACCGACGCCGAACACTGGATCGTCCTGCGTGACCCCGGAAATGCCTTGTACTGCGTGACATCGCGGGACCCGTACACCGGCTGAACCACCTCAGAATGCGACCTGCCGCGAGCACAGCCGATGTGCCACTGCGACCCAGCGGCTTTCCATCCAGTCCGTGAGAGGAACTAGCTACCGCGGTATTCGGGCGAGTCCAGGGTCTGCGCACGCGACGACACGCAGTGGCAGCTGGTCGTTCTCGGTGCTCGTGGCCCTGGCAGAGTGGTCGGGTGCCTACGAACCCGACGATGACCGACTCCCCGCTCACCGCGCTGTGCCCGGACCTGCGCACCGCGCTGATCCGCGTCGGCTACGACGCCGACACCCTCGTCGAGGCGTTGGGTCCCGATGTGCATGCGGCACTGAGCCGTTCGGAGCCGGTGCCGGTGCGGCGGGCGGCGCGGGCGGCGGGCGACCTCGGCACGCTGGTGCGGTTGCTGCTGCTCGGAGACGTCCTGCCGGAGCGCGACGTCGCGACCGCACTGGCGCCGGTGCGCATCGACGCCGCGGTGGCGGCGGGTCTGCTCACGCGCGACGGTGACCAGGTGCGGGCCGCGCTGGATCTGCGGCCGCTCGATGCCGGCGCGGGTACCCGGTGGATCCTGTCCGATCTCGACGATTCGATGCGGCGGCGCACGCTCACCGAGGATCACGTCCTCGGCGTCGGGCACGCGTCGCTGTCGTTGCTGCGCGCCACCCCCACCGAACCCGTCGGCACCGTGCTGGATCTGGGCACCGGCTGCGGTGTGCAGGCCGTGCACGCGGCGGGTTACGCGGGTCGGGTCACCGCCACCGATGTCAACGCACGGGCCCTGTGGCTGGCGCAGGCCACGGCCGCGCTCAACGAACTCGATATCGAACTGCTCGAGGGGTCCTGGTTCGAGCCGGTGGCGGGGCGACGCTTCGACCAGGTCGTGGCCAATCCGCCGTTCGTGGTCGGTCCGGCCCGCATCGAGCACACCTATCGCGACTCCGGGCTCGCCCTGGACGGGGCCAGTGAACTGGTCATCGGGCAGGCGCCCGAGCTACTGGCCCCCGGCGGCACGGCGGCCATGCTCGCCGCCTGGGTGCACGTGGACGGCGAGGACTGGCGCCGGCGCGTGTCGAGCTGGTTGCCCGCGCACGGCGTCGACGCGTGGGTCGTGCAGCGCGACGTCGCCGATCCTGCCCTCTACGTCGGTACCTGGTTGCGCGACGCGGGCCTGGACCCGCGCGACCCGGCCGCCCAGGAACAGGCGGCGCGCTGGCTCGACGCCTTCGAGGCCGCCGATGTCGAAGGTGTCGGGTTCGGGTTCGTCTATCTGCGCGCGATCGACGGCCCCACCGAACTCCTCGCCGAGGACCTCACCCATGGTTTCGACGACCCGCTCGGCACCGAAGTGGCCGGGTACTTCGCGCGGTCGGCGTGGTTGCGCGCGGTGGCCTCCGACGAAAACCTCGCGTGGGCATCCCGTTTCGCGCCGAGCCCGGCGACCGCGCTGGAGCGGGTGTATCTGCCCGGCGAGTTCGGCTGGACCGAGCAGGTGGCCCGGCTTCATCGCGGCGACGGACCACGCTGGCAGCACGAGGTCGACGAGTCGACGGTCGCGCTGGTCGCGGGAATGCGGCCCGACGGGCTGCCGTTGTACGAACTGATCGAACTACTCGCCCTCGCCGACGGAGCAGAGCAGGTCACGCCGGAATTCGCCGCCCAGGCCCTCGGTGTGGTCGCCGGACTCGTCCGTCACGGACTGGTGCGGCCCGTCTGAGCCGCCCCGCGGTGGCAGCGAGTTCCGACCAGGACCCTCTTCTCAGGAACTTCTCAGCCGTTGGGGTGGGAACCAGCAGCTCAGAGCGGTTTATCGACCGCGGGATCGGGAACTTTCTCTAAGTCGGGTCCGTTGATCGGAGTGAGACACCACCGACAGGAGGCAAGTCATGACAAGCCCCGCCACCACTCGTTTGCGCCCCAGCGAGGCCGATATCGACGCCCAGAGCCCCGCAGCCGATCTGGTACGCGTGTACCTCAACGGAATCGGACGCACGGCACTGCTCACGGCGGCCGACGAGGTCGAATTGGCCAAGCGCATCGAGGCGGGCCTGTATGCCCAGAACCTGCTGTCAACCAGTAAGCGGTTGACGGCGGCTCGCAAGCGTGACCTGGCGATTCTGGTTCGCGAGGGCTCTGCCGCCCGCTCGCACCTGCTCGAGGCCAACCTGCGTCTGGTCGTATCGCTGGCCAAGCGCTACACGGGCCGCGGCATGCCGCTGCTGGACCTGATCCAGGAGGGCAACCTCGGACTGATCCGCGCGATGGAGAAGTTCGATTACGCCAAGGGCTTCAAGTTCTCCACCTACGCCACCTGGTGGATCCGTCAGGCCATCACCCGCGGCATGGCCGATCAGAGCCGCACCATCCGGCTGCCCGTGCACCTGGTCGAACAGGTGAACAAGCTCGCCAGGATCAAGCGGGAACTGCATCAGCAGCTGGGCCGCGAGGCCACCGACGCCGAACTCGCCAACGAGTCGGGCATCCCGGTGGAGAAGATCGCCGATCTGCTCGACCACAGCCGCGACCCGGTGAGCCTGGACATGCCCGTCGGCAACGACGAGGAGGCTCCCCTCGGCGACTTCATCGAGGACTCCGAGGCCACCTCCGCCGAGAGCGCCGTCATCGCCGGCCTGCTGCACCACGACGTGCGCAGCGTCCTGGCCACCCTCGACGAGCGCGAACAGCAGGTCATCCGCCTGCGCTTCGGTCTCGACGACGGCCAGCCGCGCACCCTGGACCAGATCGGCAAGCTCTTCGGCCTGTCCCGCGAGCGGGTCCGCCAGATCGAGCGCGAGGTCATGTCCAAGCTGCGCAAGGGCGACCGCGCCGACCGCTTGCGCGCCTACGCCAGCTGATCCGAAAACTCGACGGCCCCGCGGGGTCGTCTGCCGAAACGCCGACCGGCGACCGCGCACCCCTCCCCTCCGGGTCGCGAGCCGGTCGGCGTTGTTCGTTCCACCGGACCGATCGGCCATCGTTCAGGCCAGCCGACGGGGGCCGGTGTCGAAGCGGCTCGGTTCCGGGCCGATGCGTGCTCGGGCGTAGATGATCTCCGCCGAGGCCGAGGCGGCCAGGACGGGGTCGCAGGAGAGTTCGCGCATCTGGGGGATGTCGTCGAACAAGGCCGAGATGCGTTGAGCCAGCGCGGCCAGTGCGGCTTTGTCCACCCCCACTCTGCCCGGCCCGTCCGAGAGCAATGGCGCCGCGCGTGGTGCGTCGATGAGCGCGGTCGCTTCCTCCTCGGTCAGCGGTAGGGCGCGGTAGGCGCGGTCGCCGAGCAGGTCGATGATCATGCCGGACAGGCCGAATTGGATGACCGATCCGAACGAGGGGTCGTCGGTGACGCGCAGCACGCAGCCGACACCCTTGGTCGCCATCTTCTGCACGTGCAGCAGCGGATCGCCACAGATCTCCACCAGGTCGGTGTAGGCCTGCCGGACCGCCTCCGGTCCCCACAGATCCAGACGCACGCCGATCAGATCCGGTCGGCGCCGCCACAGCTCCCCCGTGGCCTTCGCCGCGACCGGATAACCGAGTTCCTCGGCCGCGGCGACCGCCTGTTCGGCATCACGCACAGCCCGGAACTCGACCACGTCGATGCCGTAGCACCCGAGTAGCCGCACCGCTTCCTCGTCGGTGAGCCACCGCCCGCCCGACTCGGCGAGCCAGCCCTCCACCAGCGCCGCCGCGGCCGCGGTGTCGATTCCTGGCGGGCGCACCACCGGCGAGATCGGCCGATCCCGCCAGCGCGCGTACCGATCCACCCTGGCCAGGGCTCGCGCGGCTCGCTCGGGATCCGGATAGGACGGGATGGACCCGCGGGCCGGCGCGCCCGCGGTGGTACGCACCGCCAACTGTCGCGGAATGCCCGATTCCGCGACGAACGTGGTGAGCACCGGCTTGCCCGGCGCCGCCGCGGCTGCCGCCCGCAAGGCGTCTCCGAAGCCTTCCATCGGCACCGGAACGGGCGGGGCGACCACGACGATCACCGCGTCGACCTCCTCGCTACGCAGCGCAGCCAGGACCGCTTCCCGGAAGTCGGCCGGTGTCGCCTCCGGGCCGAGATCCACCGGCCCGTCCACGATCGCACTGTCCACGCTCCGTGCGGCCGGGCCGAGGTCGCCCTCGGTGTGGCGGGTCGGCCCGGCGCTGTCCGCGGTCCGGTGAGCAGGCCCGGCACTGCCCACAGTCCGCTGGGACGACCCGGCGCTACCTCTGGTCCGGTCGGCCGGCCCTACGCCACCTCTCGTCCGATCGGGCGTCCCGGCGTTGTCCCCGGGCCGGTCGGCCGGTCCGCTGCCCCTGCTTCGGTCAGGCGTCCCGGCGTTGTCCCGGGGCCGGTCGGCCGGTCCGCTGCCCCTGCTTCGGTCCGGCGCCCCGGTGCTGTCCCCGGGCCGGTCGGTCGTCCCGGCATCGGCCGGGCCCCGGCTTCCCCGCCGGGCGCCGCGCAATCCCCACGCCGTCCGCCCGGCACGATCCGCGCCTCGCTCGGCGCGCTCGCCCGGCCGAGCGCTGCGTAGGTCCGGCTCCGGCGGCCGCGCGGCCTGCGCTCCGCGTTCGGTGGGCCGGGCTCCGGGACCTCGGTCGACCGCGATGACGGGCCGGTGCACCCGCAGCCCTTCGCTGCGGGCGGCGTCGATGGCCAGCCAGTTCAGCGCGGCGCTGTTACCGACCACCGCGACCCGGGGGCCCTTCGGTAGCGGCTGACAGGCCAGCAGCGCGGCACAGTCGAACAGTTCGGAGATGGAGTCGACCTGGATGATCCCGGCCTGACCGAAGAGATCGCGGACCACGATGCGGTCCATGTCGGCGCCGGCCGCGAGGCGGCCGCTGCTCACCGCGACGATCGGTTTGCCGCGGGCCACCCGGCGTGCCAACCGGGAGAACTTGCGTGGGTTACCGAAGCTCTCCAGATACAGCAGGATCACCTCGGTATCGGCGGCGGTGTCCCAGTACTGGAGCAGGTCGTTGCCCGAGACGTCGGCCCGGTTTCCCGCCGAGACGAACGTCGACAGACCGAGGTTGCGGGCCGCGGCCTCGCCGAGGATCGCCGCGCCGAGGGGGCCGGATTGGCAGAAGAAGCCGATTCGCCCGCGCTGGGGTAGCACCGGGGCCAAAGTCGCGTTGAGACCGACCGCGGGATCGGTGTTGGCGATGCCGAGCGCGCTGGGTCCGACCACACGCATCCCATGCCCGCGCGCCGCGGCGACCAGGTCGTGTTCGGCGGCCAGCCCGGCTGCCCCGGTCTCGCCGAAGCCGGCGGTCAACACGACAAGGCCCTTGACCCCCTTGGCCATGCAATCGTCGAGGACCGCCCCGATCGCGGCGGGTGGCACCGCCACCACCGCCAGGTCCACCTCGTCGGGGATCTCGCTCACCGCGGCGTAGGCGCGCACGCCACGGACCGAGCGCCGGTGCAGGTTCACCGGGAACACGGGTCCGCTGAAACCGCCTGCCAGCAGATTCGCGAATACCGCGCCGCCGACCCGGGTCTGTTCCGGTGACGCGCCGATCACCGCGACCGAACCGGGTGCGAGCAGATTGCCGACACTGCGTGCTTCCGAGGCCGCCTCCCGCGAATCCCGCACGGTGCGCAGCGCTTCGGTGGGGTCGATGGCGAATTCGAGGTGTACCTCGGAACCATCACGACTGCGCTGCAGTTGGTAGCCGGCCTCACGGAAGACCGTGATCATGGCCTCGTTCTCGGCCAGCACCTCGGCGACGAAGGCGATCACCTCGTTCTCGGCGGCGGCACCGGCGAGGTGTTCGAGCAACACCGAGCCGAGCCCACGCCCCTGGTGCTCGTCGGCGACCACGAACGCCACCTCGGCCGCGCGTGGGCCCGGCCGGGCGAGCAGTTCGTAGCGGGCCACGCCGATGATCGCCGTGCCGAGCACCGCGACGAGACCGACCCGATCGCGGTAGTCGACGTGGGTGGTGCGGTACATGTCCTTCGGCGAGATCTGCGGGTACGGACCGAAGTAGCGCAGATACCGGGTGCGATCGGACAGGCCGGTGTGAAAGGCCGCGAGCGCGTCGGCATCGGCGGGCACGATCGGGCGCACCCGGACCACGCCACCGTCGGCGGCGAGCACATCGCCGTACCAATGTTGAGGCGGGGCAGGCGGATTCGCGGGCGTGTCGGCGGTATCCGGTAGCAGTGGCTCAGTCACGAGGATCCTCCGGATCGAGCCCGAGCAGGCCGAAACTCGCCCGCCGGGTGGCCGTGATCGCGGTGTCGACCGCGCGCTGCGCGCGGATCTGGCCCGCGTCGCCGATCTCGGGTGTGCCGCCGGGACCGTCCCAGGCCCGATAGGCGGTGTCGCCGCCGTCACCCATGGTCGTCGGTGGTTGCACACGTGGCGCGGAGGCCCGCACGTGGTCGATCCAGTCGGCGGGCACCGGCGTTTCGGGGGCGAGCGGCCGGTCCAGTGCCGCGGCGAGCAGGTGGGTCCAGGCGCGCGGCACCACCCGCACCACGCCGTATCCGCCACCGCCGATGGCCAGCCACCGCCCTTCGGCGTGTTCGTCGGCGAGGTCGCGCATCGCGAGGAAGGCCGCGCGCTGACCGTCGACGGTGAGCTCCAGATCGGCCAGCGGATCTTCGCGGTGGGTGTCGACACCGCACTGGCTGATGATGATCTGCGGCCGGAACGCGGCGACCGCACCGGGCACCACCGCGTGAAATCCTCTCAGCCACTGCGCGTCCCGGGTGCCCGGCAGGAGTGGCAGATTGATCGAGGTACCTTCGGCCGCCCCGACCCCGGTCTCTTCGGGCCAGCCGGTATTGGGCCACAACGTCGCCGGATGCTGGTGTATCGACACCGTGAGCACCCGCGGATCGGCGTAGAACGCGCGTTGCACACCGTCGCCGTGGTGGACATCGACATCGAGGTAGGCGATGCGGTCGAAGCCGTGGTCGAGCAGCCATGAGATGGCGATCGCGGCGTCGTTGTAGACGCAGAACCCCGCCGCCGAATCCGGCATGGCGTGGTGCATTCCACCGCCGATGCTCACAGCCCGCCGGGTACGGCCCGCCGCGATCTCCCTGGCGGCGGCGAGAGTGCCGCCGACGATCACCGACGCCGCCTCGTGCATCCTCGGGAACACCGGATTATCGGCGGTTCCGAGCCCGTAGAGGACGTCCTCGGGCGTCGGCGGGCCCTGTCCGGCCCGGCGCACCGCCTCGATGTAGGAGCTGCTGTGGACCCGCATCAGATCGGCCTGGGTGGCCGCGTCGGGTGCCAACGGCTCGACACCATCGAGAAGACCTAGGCTTTCGGCCAGCGACATGGTGTATTGCAGGCGCGCCGGCTTCATCGGATGCTCCGGACTCCAGGTGTAGCCGAGGAATCGCTCGGTCCACACGACGGTCCCACTGGTTTCGCTGCGCGGCGACGTGACCATGGTCGCCACGCTAGCCGGAAGCAGCAGCCCCCGTGCGGCGTTGACATGCAGTAGAAATAGGGCCGCTGGTCCGACGGGCGGACCGGCGTTCGCGCGTGGGTAGAATTCGTGCTGACGAAGGGGTATCAGGTGAAGGATCTGGTCGACACCACGGAGATGTATCTCCGTACCATCTACGACCTCGAGGAAGAGGGCGTGGTGCCGTTGCGGGCACGCATCGCCGAACGCCTCGAGCAGAGTGGTCCGACGGTGAGCCAGACGGTCGCGCGGATGGAGCGCGACGGCCTGTTGCTCGTCGCGGGCGACCGCCATCTCGAGCTCACCGACAAGGGCCGTTCCATGGCCGTCTCGGTGATGCGCAAGCACCGGCTCGCCGAGCGGTTGCTGGTCGACATCATCGGTCTGGACTGGGAGAACGTCCACGCCGAGGCGTGTCGCTGGGAACACGTGATGAGCGAGGAGGTGGAGCGGCGCCTGATCGAGGTGCTCAACCACCCGACCACCTCGCCCTACGGCAACCCCATCCCGGGTCTGGACGAACTCGGCCTCGGCGACGTGTCCGCCGCCGAGGAGAAGCTGATCCGGCTCTCCGATCTGCCCAACGGCGCGCTGCACGCGGTGGTCGTGCGCAGGCTGGCCGAGCACATCCAGACCGACCCGGAGGTCATCGGGCGGTTGCGTGAGGCGGGCGTGGTGCCCGACGCACGCGTTACCGTGGAGACCAAGCCGGGTGCGGTGCTGATCACGGTGCCGGGCCACAACGGTTTCGAACTGTCCGAAGAGATGGCGCATGCCGTCCAGGTGAGGCTGGTCTGATTCGTGAAACTTCTTGTCACCGGCGGCGCCGGCTACGTGGGTGGCGGTTGCGCCGCCGTGCTGCTCGAAGAGGGCCACGAGGTGGTCGTGGTCGATGACCTCTCGACCGGTAACGCCGACGGTGTGCCGGCCGGTGCCCGGTTCGTCGACGGTGATATCGCTGTCGCCGCCCCCGATCTGCTGCGTGCCGAATCCTTCGACGGTGTTCTGCATTTCGCGGCGCAGTCGCTGGTCGGCGAGTCGGTGGAGCAGCCGGAGAAGTACTGGCACGGCAACGTCGTGAAAACGCTGACGCTGCTCGAGGCGATCCGTGAGACCGGAACCCCCCGCCTGGTGTTCTCCTCCACCGCCGCGGTGTACGGCGAGCCCGAGCAGGTCCCGATCACCGAGGCCTCGCCCACGCGCCCCACCAATCCCTACGGCGCCAGCAAGCTGGCCATCGATCACGCCATCACCTCCTACGCGGTGGCGCACGATCTGGCCGCGACCAGCCTGCGCTATTTCAACGTGGCGGGCGCCTATGCCGGGCTCGGCGAGAACCGGGTGGTGGAAACGCATCTGATCCCCCTCGTATTGCAGGTGGCACTGGGTCATCGCAAGGCCATTTCGGTGTACGGCACCGACTGGCCGACGCCGGACGGTACGTGCGTGCGTGACTACATCCACATCCGCGACCTGGCGCAGGCGCATCTGCTCGCGCTGTCGTCGTCGCAGCCGGGCACACACCGGATCTGCAACCTGGGTTCGGGCACGGGTTTCTCGGTGCGCGAAGTGATCTCGGCGTGCGAGCGGGTCACCGGTCTGCCGATCGAGACGATCGACGCGCCGCGCCGCGCGGGTGACCCGGCCGTATTGATCGCCTCCAGTGACCGAGCGGTCGCCGAACTGGGCTGGCGACCCGAGCACAACGACCTCGACGAGATCGTCTCCGACGCCTGGGATTTCCTGCGCTCCCTCGGCACGAAGGCCCACAGCGCTCGCTGACCTGCCTGCCTCACCGGGTGATCGGGCCGATGTCGACCCCGAGATCGGCGGCGATCTGGTGACCACACAGCGCGAGTCTGCGCAGCCGTTCGGGCCGCAGTCCGGTCTGTAGCGAGGTCTCCAGCAGCACCGCCATCGCGTGCTCGGCGTCGGCCTCGACGGCGGCGCCGATCGCGACGCCGGCGAACGGTCCGTCGCCGCGCAGGTAGGCACTGAAGCCGAGCAGCGACGCTGCTTCGGCGCGGTCGGTACCGGGTGTCGCCCTGGCCAACTGCGCCCACAGCCGCTCGGCGGCCTCGGCGTGATCGCCGACCGCGAGGCCGTACACGGCGTCGCGGATCGGCCGGTCGCGCAGGGTCGCGGCCAGTCGCGCGAGTTCGCGTGCGGCACGCGGTGCGCCGGACGCGGTGTCGGCGATCTGCCACAGCACCCATTCCAGTGCCCGCCGCTGGTAGGCCAGGGCGCTACCGGCGCGCGTCGCCGCCGCCAGCCCACCCCGGTAGCGCGCGTCCGCGGGCCCGAGCTGAGCGCGCACGCGCGCGCTCAGCAGCTCGTCGGGAACCATCAGCGCCGTCATCTCCTGACGCGAGCCACGAATCTGCTTGCCTTCCAGCACATGTGACACGGCCACGATCGAGGACGACGGATCGGCGACCAGGCCGGTCCCGACCAGGCCGAACACACTGCGGTAGCGTTCGCCCGCCGCGATCGCGGGAACCGACCAGGCGCCGCGGACCGCGATCCCGTCCTCGGCCAGTACATCGATCAATTCGGCCGCGCGCAGGACCTCCTCGCTCTCGAACTCGGCACGGTCCTCGACGAAGACGGCGAGCACCCCGGTCGCCTCTTCGCGCAGGCAGATCGATGCCAGGCAGGCGGTGAACTGGTCGAGCAGCCGGATGTCGGTGGCCACGTCGAGGTCGAAGCGCACCACCGCCTCGATCGCCTCGGCCGCACCGCCCGCCACCTCGTGCAGCACGGCGACGACGAGGGACCGTTCGGGGACGAAGCCGAGCATCGCGGGCAGGGCGGCGATCAGCTCACCGGGTTCGTCGACCCGCAGCGGTGGGCGCGGCAGCCCGCCGGGATAGCGGGGAGTGGATTCGGCGCAGCCGAGTGCGCGGGGAAACGGTCCGGAGCGCTTGACCCGGCGGGTGGGGTTCGTCGAAGGCGTCATGGCTCCACGGTGCCCGCCGGCTCCCCCACACCGGGTGCACCGACCTGGGCTTTCATCCGCCCTGTGTGTAGCGCCGAAGCTGTGGACCGATCCCGCTCCCGGCCATGCGCGGCGGGCGAACCTGTCACCGCCTGGTGGTAGGCGCTTCAGCTACCGCGTACGGCGGCGGCGGTGGTGGCGAACATCTCGTCCACTGCGGCCGTATCCGGTTGTCCCGCACCGAAGGTCATCGACGTCACCGTGATGCGCACGTCGCCGATCTGCCCGATCGAGGTCTGCATCGTCTGCGTCAGCCCCGCACCGCCGACTTCGGGAACCACGGTGCGCCGCAACGCTATCGCGTCGTCGGTGCCGGTCGGCGCGGTCCGGTCGAGCGCGGTCGTGACGGTGGACCCCGCACCCGCCCGCCGAACCTGGATCAGCCCGCACTCACCGAGTCGATCGCGCAGCGACGACACCGGTTCGGCGCTCCGCGACAACTCGACGGTCAGGGTGGCCCGGCTCGCGTCATCGGTCCCGACCGCCACCGCCGCGGGCTCCCCGCCGGGCTCTGCCTCGACCGGTGTGCATTTCGCCGGGCTGACGGTCGCGCCCGCCCCCACTCCGTCGAGATCGGCCGCGGCCGCCGTCGCAGCCTGCGCGGGCAGCACGACCGCCGGATACCGGGCCGGAAACTGCGACGGCGCGGGCAGCAGCTCGGCCAGCGAACCATCGATCTGCCGCACCGATACCGCGCTCTCGGCGACCGGTGTCCCGCTGACGCTCTGCGCACACCCGGTGAGCGCGAAGGACACGGCCACCAACCCCAGCCACCAGCGGCGCAGGCCCGGATCACCCGCGCGGACCGGTGTCGCCTGCGCCACGTTCACACCGTCCACTGTGCCCCACCGCCTCGATCGGCCCGGTCGCGCCACGCCGGGCGGGAGGCGCGGCACACCCCGGTCCTCCGCACCGGGCGGGAATGCGCGAGGTGTCCATGCTGTTGCCTAACAGGACGAGCCGTCCCCGGCCGTGTGTGATGGCACTGCTCGCGTGGGGGACAATGGAGATCCGCTTCCCCACCCCGCGAGCGATGGTGGACCGCGCAGGAAGGAGAAACGCGATGGATGACCAGTCGCATATGTACGAACTGGAGTTTCCGGCGCCGCAGTTGTCCTCGGACGACGGTGCGGGCCCCGTGCTGGTGCACGGTCTGGAAGGTTTCACCGACGCCGGGCACGCCGTGCGTCTGGCGACGACCCATCTGCGCGAGAGCCTCGAATCGGAGCTGGTCGCGTCGTTCGATGTCGACGAGTTGCTCGATTACCGGTCGCGCCGCCCGCTGATGACGTTCAAGACCGATCATTTCGCCGACTACGCGGAACCGGAACTGAACCTGTGGGCGTTGCGCGACACCGCGGGCACCCCGTTCCTGCTGCTCTCGGGCCTGGAACCGGACCTGCGCTGGGAGAAGTTCACCACTGCGGTGCGGCTGCTGGCCGAACAGCTCGGTGTGCGCCGCACGATCGGCCTGTCGGCGATTCCGATGGCGATCCCGCACACCCGTCCGCTCGGTGTCACCGCGCACTCCTCGGATCGTTCGCTGATCGGCGAGCACCAGCGCTGGCCGGGCGAGTTGCAGGTGCCGGGCAGCGCGTCGTCGCTGCTCGAGTACCGGATGGCGCAGCACGGCCACGAATCGCTCGGATTCTCGGTGCACGTGCCGCACTACCTGGCCCAGACCGATTACCCCGAGGCCGCGCAGACGCTGCTGGAGAACTTCGCCGACAACGCGGGCCTGGATCTGCCGCTCTCGGCGCTGGGTGAGGCGGCCGCGCGCGTGCGTGAGCAGGTCGCCGAGCACATCGCGGGCAACGAGGAGGTGGAGACGGTCGTCACAGCGCTGGAACGCCAGTACGACAGCTTCGTCACCGCCCAGGAACGCCAGTCCAGCCTGCTGGCCGCCGACGGTGAACTGCCCAGTGGCGAGGAGCTAGGGGCGGAGTTCGAGCGCTTCCTGGCCGAGCAGGGTGGTTACGACGACACCTCCGGCGAAGGTAAAGACTGACCCCCACACCCACTAGGGTGGTCGGAGTGGATCTGACCGACCTACTGGAAATTCCCGGGACCGACGCCGACGCGCTCTACGAGTCGTTCGCGGCGTGGGCTGCCGAGCAGGGCACAACCCTGTATCCAGCGCAGGACGAGGCGCTGATGGAGTTGGCGTCGGGGTCCAATGTCATCCTGGCGACGCCGACCGGCTCCGGAAAGTCTCTGGTAGCGGTCGGCGCGCACCTGTTCGCCATGGCCAACGGGCAGCGCAGCTACTACACCGCACCGATCAAGGCGCTGGTCAGCGAGAAGTTCTTCGCGCTGTGTGAGGTGTTCGGCGCGGAGAACGTGGGCATGGTGACCGGTGACGCGGCGGTCAACGCCGACGCCCCGATCATCTGCGCCACGGCGGAGATCCTGGCGAACCTGGCGTTACGCGAGGGCGCGGCAGCCGAGGTCGGGCAGATCGTGATGGACGAGTTCCATTTCTACGCCGACCCGGACCGCGGCTGGGCGTGGCAGGTGCCGATCATCGAACTCCCCCGCGCCCAATTCCTGCTGATGTCGGCGACATTGGGCGAAGTGGACTTCTTCGCCGCCGATCTCGAGGCGCGCACCGGCCGCTCCACCACGGTGGTCGCGGGCACCGAACGTCCTGTCCCACTGACGTTCTCGTATGTGCGCACCCCGATCACCGAGACTCTCGAAGAGCTGGTGACCACCCACCAGGCGCCGGTCTACGTCGTGCACTTCACCCAGGCCGCCGCGCTCGAACGCGCGCAGGCGCTGACGAGCGTGAACTTCGCCTCCCGTGCCGAGAAGGACGCGATCGCCGCCGCCATCGGCGAGTTCCGGTTCGCCTCGGGCTTCGGCAAGACGCTGTCGCGGCTGATCCGTCACGGCATCGGTGTGCACCACGCGGGGATGCTGCCCAAATATCGCCGCCTCGTGGAGAAGCTTGCTCAGGACGGGCTGCTGAAAGTGGTGTGCGGCACCGATACCCTCGGCGTCGGCATCAACGTCCCGATCCGTACCGTGTTGCTCACCGGTCTCACCAAGTACGACGGTGTGCGCACCCGCAGGCTCAAAGCGCGTGAGTTCCATCAGATCGCCGGGCGCGCGGGTCGTGCGGGCTACGACACGATGGGCACCGTGGTGGTGCAGGCTCCCGAGCACGAGGTCGAGAACACCCGCCTCATCGCCAAGGCGGGTGACGACCCGAAGAAGCAGCGAAAAGTGGTGCGGCGCAAGCCGCCGGAGGGTTTCGTCTCGTGGAGCGAGGAGACCTTCGACCGGCTGATCGCCGCCCCGCCCGAGCCGATGGTGTCGCGCTTCGCGGTGACCAACTCGATGTTGCTCAATGTGATCGCCCGCCCGGGCAACTGCTTCTACGCGATGCGTCATCTGCTCGAGGACAACCACGAGCCGCGTCCCGCGCAACGCAAGCACATCCTGCGAGCCCTGCGCCTGTACCGGTCACTGCGCGATGCCGGTGTGGTGCAACAACTGTCCGAGCCCGACGCGAAGGGCAGGATGGCGCGGCTCACCGTCGACCTGCAACGCGATTTCGCGCTGGACCAACCACTGTCACCGTTCGCGCTGGCCGCGTTCGACCTGCTCGATCGCGACAGTCCCACCTACACACTCGACGTCGTCTCGCTGATCGAGGCGACCCTCGAGGACCCGCGCCAGCTGCTGATGGCCCAGCAGCACAAGGCCCGTGGTGTCGCCGTCAACGAGATGAAGGCCGACGGTATCGAATACGAGGAGCGGATGGAGCTCCTGGAGGAAGTCACCTGGCCCAAACCCCTGGCCGAGCTGATCGATCCGATGTTCGAGACCTACCGAGCCGGCCACCCCTGGGTGTCGGAATTCGCGCCGTCACCGAAGTCGGTGGTGCGCGACATGATCGAACGTGCGATGACCTTCGCCGAACTGATCTCGCACTACGAACTGACCCGCTCCGAAGGCGTCGTGCTGCGCTACCTCGCCGACGCCTACCGCGCCTTGCGCCGCACCGTGCCCGACGCCGCCCGCACCGAGGATCTCGACGACCTCACCGAATGGCTCGGCGAGCTCATCCGCCAGGTCGACTCGAGCCTGCTCGACGAGTGGGAACAGCTCACCAACCCCGGCGCCGAGAACGACGCCCAGCAGATAGCGTTCGGCGCCGAAACGGTGCGCCCGATCACCGCCAACGAACGCGCCTTCCGGATCATGGTGCGCAACGCCATGTTCCGCCGGGTGGAGCTGGCGTCGCGACACCGCTGGTACGAACTCGACCAACTCGGCACCGGCCCCGAGTGGGCCGAGGACTTCGCCCCCTATTTCGACGAGTACGCCACGATCGGCACCGGCCCCGACGCGCGGGGTCCACAACTGTTCGGGATCGAGCAGCGGCCCGGTTTCTGGCATGTCCGCCAGGTGATCGACGACCCCGCGGGTGATCACGGCTGGGCGGTCACGGCGATCGTGGATCTCGAGGAATCCGACGCCGCGGGCGAGGTCGTGTTCGACGAGGTCACAGTCACGGCGGGATGAGTAATACCAGTTGCCTATGACGAATATGACGAATGTTTGACGGATTCGTTGTTGGGTAGGCGCCGCTGATAGTCTCTCCCGGCTGCCGACCGAAAGTTCACCTGTGCCCGAATCCCCGTACCTTGTCATCGACCCCGAGCGGGTACGTGCCAACTACCGAACCCTCGACGCCGCCGTCGCTGTCGGCACCCGGATCCGGTACGCGGTCAAGGCGGCGCCGGTGGCGGAACTGATCACCCTGCTCGACGACGAGGGCGCCGAATTCGACGTCGCCAGCATCGGCGAGATCGACCAGTGCCTCGACCTCGGTGTCGCGCCCGAGCGGCTCTGCTACGGCAACCCGATCAAGAAGAGCGCCCATATCGCGCGCGCCTTCGCCCTCGGGGTGCGCCGCTACGCCTTCGACACCGAGGACGACCTCGACCGCATCGCCGAGCACGCGCCCGGCTCCGAGGTCGAGTGCCGGTTCCTGTCCTCGGCCCCCGAATCACGGACCCCGTTCGGCACCAAGTTCGGGTGCGCGCCCGCCGAAGCCCTGCGGCTGCTGGTGCGCGCCCGGGATCTGGGTCTACGGGTCGGCGGCCCCTATTTCCATGTCGGCTCCCAGCAGCTCGACCCCGCCGCATGGCGGATCGGCATCGAGCAGGCGGGTGCGATCGTCACGGCGTTGGCGGACAAGGACATTCACGTCACGGCGGTCAATGTGGGCGGCGGTCTGCCGATCTCCTACGTCGACGCCGCCCCCGAACTCGACGCGATCGCGGCCGCCATCTCCGGTGCCGCCGCCGAGTTCCTGCCCGCGGCCATCGGCCTGATCGTGGAACCCGGCCGTGCGCTGGTGGGTAACGCGGGCACTGTGCACGCCGAGGTCGTCGGCGTGCGATTCGCGCCGGATGGCCGGCGCTGGGTGTATCTCGACATCGGCCGATACAACGGTATGGCCGAGACCGAGAACGAGTACATCGCTTACCGTTTCGTCACCGATCGCGACGGCGATCCGGTGTCGGAGGCGGTGGTCGCGGGTCCGACCTGCGACGGCGACGATGTACTGTATCAACGCACGAAGGTCCTTCTGCCGACCACGTTGCGAGCCGGTGACCGGATTCAGATCCTGCACACCGGCGCCTATACCGCGAGTTATTCGTCGGTGTCCTTCAATGGTTTTCCGCCCTTGACCGTTCATGTCTCGGGCGCTGAGCGAGAGTGAGTTTGCCCATGACGGCGGAATTCACCGGTTGGCACGTGCTGGCCGAGTTCGGTGGCGTCGACACAGCCCTGTGTGACGATCTCGAACGACTCGAATCGGCGTTGCGTGAGTCTCTGATCGCGGCGGGCGTCACCATCTGCGAAGTCGTTCACAAAAAGTTCGATCCGCAGGGGGTGACCGTCCTCGCGCTGTTGTCGGAGTCTCACGCCTCGATTCACACTTATCCGGAGTCCGGCGACATCTTCGTCGACGTCTTCACCTGCGGCAGCATCGGTGCGGGCGCGACGAAAGCCGTCGAGTTGCTCCGAGACAAGTTGTCCCCCACCACAGTTCGGATGCAGACGGTCCAGCGTGGCCACGGCGCCGAGAAGATCTACGAACCGGTGGGCGACGGCCTGACCCGGATCTGGGATCTGCACGAGGTGATCGTGGATACGAACACCCCGTTCCAGCACATGGTGATCGCGCGGACCGATCAGGGGATCTCCCTGTTCTCCGACGATGATCGCCAGTCCACCGAGTTCTCCCAGGTCACCTACCACGAGGCCATGATGGTCCCGGCGTTCGTGCTGGCGGAGAAGCTCGACCGGGTGCTGATCATCGGTTCCGGCGAGGGTGTGGCCTCGCAGATGTCGGTGGCGGCCGGGGCGACCCTGGTCGACCATGTCGACATCGATCAGCGCGAAGTGGAGCTGTGTGCCGAGCACCTGCCCTACGGCTACACCACCGACGAGCTCGCCGCCGCGGTGCGGCACGAGGGCCCGGTCCATGTGCACTACGCCGACGGCTGGGACTTCCTGGCGAACGCGCAGGCGGCGGGCACCCGCTACGACGTGATCGTCATCGATCTGCCCGACGAGCGTGTCGAGGACGCCCAGCACAACCGCCTCTACGAGTCGGAGTTCCTGTCCCGATGTAAGGCACTGCTCGCTCCCGGCGGCGTGCTGTCGGCGCAGGCCGGTTGCGCGACCATGTGGCGCAACGAGACGCTGAAGCGTTCGTGGGGTCGTTTCCACGAGCAGTTCGCCACCGTGGTCCCCTACGGCAGCGACGAGCACGAGTGGACCTTCCTGTTCGGCCTGAACGAGAAGATCGACGACCCGGTCCGCGGCATGCGCGACCGTCTCGCCCTGCTCCCCTACCGCGCCGAGACCATCGACGCGCGGGCTCTGGAGCGCGGCGCGGTCGAGCCGTACGCCCTGCGCGACCGGTAGGGAATCCGCCTCGACAACGGGCCGGGACGTGTGATGCGTCCCGGCCCGTTGTCATGGGTCCGGCGAAACCGCACCGGGGCGCGCCGCGGCTTGGCACCATGCGAGGACCGAGTTTCGACAGAATCGAGTCCGCCCATGAAGCCGACACCGTTGTCCGCGAACGGTCTGATGCCGGTCCACCGGCCATCTGACCGACGCCCGCGCCTCGATGCCCTGTCCACGGCGGGTATCGCCGCGTTCACGGAGCTGTTCACCGCGGCGCCGGAGACGACAGCATCAGATTTCGGCCGGCTGACCGGCGATCTGGTGATGCGATCTTTTCCCGCGACCGGCTCCCGGTTGCTCGGACCGCTGATGGACCGTCCCACCTACTTCTGGGTGGGCAAGTCCTTTCGTCACGTGGACGGCGGGATGGCATTCGGGCACAATATCTTCCGCCTGCTCGGCGGCATGCGGGCGCTCAACTTCGTGGCAACCGTCGGCGCATCCTCGGTCGATGGACGTGCGGCCGTGCGATTGGACTACGACGATCTCCGGGCCGGAAAGCCCGGTCCCGCCCACCGGATCTACGACGAGTTGCGCGAGATCGAGCCGGGTCTGTGGCTGGGACCCAGCTACTTCAAGCGCGGTGCGACACTGACGTCCATGGGCTGGTTCGCCCTGGATGCCTCGATCGAGTTCGACGGTCCACTGTGAGTCGGCCCCGCGCTCTCGCCCGGTGAGGGTACCGAGCCGGGGCACCGCCCGGCCCGGTACCGATGACTCACTCCGTGGCGGCTCGACGGGCGCGATACTCGGCGACGTTCACGCCACCGACGCCCCAATCCGTCAGCGGCACTTCATCGATCACGACGTAGGTGCTGTCGGGGGCCTTGCCGAGTACCTCGAAGAGCAGATCGGTGACGCCCTTGATGAGCTGCGACTTCTGTTCCGTGGTGACATTTTCGTCGGTGACCTTGATGTTCACGTACGGCATGAGCATGTCCTTTCGATGGGTGCAGCTCTCACAGGATGACCGGCGTTCGGGGCGCTGCGCACCCGAATCCGTTGTGTAGTAGGTCTTTTCGCCGACTCAGGCCGCTCGGCCGGAAATGAAGCCGCCGTCGACGGGCAGGATGTGGCCGGTGACGAACTCGGCGTCGGCGAGGTACATCACGGCCGCGGTGGTTTCGGTGACGTCGCCGAGACGGTCGAGGAGGGCGAACCCGCCGAAGACAGCCTCGTTACCGCTCGCCAGCAGCGGCGTGCGCACGAAGCCGGGGGCGACGGCGTTGACGCGAATACGGTCGACTGCCAGTTCGGCCGCCAAACTTGTGGTCAAGGCGTGGATCGCGCCCTTGCTGGCCAACGGCGCGGAGGCGGGGATATCGGCGATCGCGTGCGTGACGAGCACGGTGCCGATATTGACGATACTGCCGCCCGCACCCTGCTCACGAAGCCGCCGGACCACGGCCTGCGTGGTGAAGTAGGTGCCTTTCAGGTTGCCGTCGAGGTAGCCGGTCAACTCGTCGGCGGTGACCTCGGTGAACGGCTTCGCCGCGAACGTGCCCGCGTTGTTGACCAGCACATCCACCCCACCGAATCGCTCGACCGCGGCCGCGACCAGCGCCGAACCCGTTGCGGGCGAGCCGATATCGCCGACGACGACCGCCGTGCGCTCGGGCGCGCCCAACTCCTGGGCCACCGCCGCGAGCTTCGCGGCATCACGCCCGTTGAGCACGACATTGTCGCCGCGCTGAACGAAGGCACGAGCGATGTCGCGCCCGATCCCACTGGAGGATCCGGTCACGATGGCCGTTTTGATGGTGGACATGGTGTCTTCCCTTTCATTTGATACGACCGGTCGTCTTGGAATAGACATGCAGCAACCAGCCGGTCCGCCCGACCCTGATCAGGGCCGGAAGTAGTCGTCCAGCAGACGGTTCAGGCACTTGTGCAGCGGCTCGACGGTGCGCTGCAGCTTCATCCGGATCACGGCGCCCTCCCACGATTCGAGGAGCAGGTCGGCGAGGTCGACCGCGTCGATATCGCCGCGCACCGAGCCGTCGGCCTGCGCGGCGCGCAACGCGGCCGCGACACTGTCACGCCAGGCCACCCAGGCACTCGACAGTTCTTCCCGCAGCACGTCACTACCTTCGAGCTCGGCCGCGAGGTTCGCGAGCAGGCAGCCGCCGGTGAAGTCGGTGCGCACGAATTCGGCGGTCTGCCGCGCGAAGAAGACGCGCACGCCACCGAGGGGATCGGCGGTGGCGCCGAAGGCGTCGGCGAGGTTGCGCTGGATGCACAGTGAATGATGCTCGATCACCGCTCGAGCGAACGTCTCTTTGCTGTCGAAGTAGTTGTAGAACGAGCCTTTCGGCACCCCGACCTTGTCGAGCACCTGCTTGATGCCGGTGCCGTGATAGCCGTTGGACAGCAGATCGGCCGCGCCCTCCTCGATGAGAAGCGCTCTCGTGTCGTCGCTGCGCCGTGGTCGTGCCATGTGCAGAACTATACGACCGGTCGTCTAGGAATAGCAAGGTGCGCGTACGCGCGCTACGCGGAAGGCGGCTGGTGTCCTGTTCGCATCGCGCGGTCCACGCCGATCTCAGTCGTCGTCGACACCGCGTGCGGCGAGGGCTTCGCCCATCGCGTCGGCGGTGCGCAATGCCCGTACCAGCACGGGCGTGACCAGTGCGGTCGCCGACCACGACACCCCGCGGGCTCGCCGAGCCTCGCCGACATCGTGGACGATCTGCGCCAGCAACGGAACACACCGGATGGCCAGTGCCAGAAGCAGGCTCACCCGCTCCGGATTCACTCCGACGCGGCGCAGCGGGCCGAGCGCGCGGGTGAGCGCATCGAGCATGGCGCTCACCCGTGTGGTCACCGTGACCAGCGCCGCGAGGGCCACCGACACGAGCAACACCCCGCACACCACCACGGCCCGCGCCGGCGAGGTGGTGAGCAGCTGGAACACCCCGATGATCGCGGTCATCCACAGCACCGGGCGCACCTGGGCGAAGGCCACCCGCCAGGAGACGCGGGCGAGCGCGAACAGACAGGCCACCAGCGCCGCGGCGACCAGCACAGTGAGTGGACCGCGGACGAACACCGTCATCGCGAGGATCGAGACCAGCAACAGCGCCAGCTTCACCCCCGCCGGCATCCGGTGCAGTGGCGAGTCGCCGGGGCAGTACAGGCCGATCATTCGATCAGGTGCCGATACGCGTCGATCGCCGCCGGCGGTGCGCCGTCGAAAACGACGCAACCGTTGTCCAGCACCACGACTCGATCGAACCCGTCGAGCAGTCCGAGCTGGTGGGTCACCACGATCACCTGCTGGTCGAGGGAGTTCAGCGCCTGCGAGACCCGTCGGGCATTGCGTAGATCGAGCAGCGTGGTCGGTTCGTCGGCCACGATCACCTCGGGCTCGCGAATCAGTGCGGAACCGATGGCCAGCAGCTGTTTCTGTCCACCGGAGAGCAGGTGCGCCGGGTGGTCGGTGTGCGCGGCGAGGCCGAATCGGTCGAGCATCCGCTGTACCCGGGCGGCGATATCGCTCTTGCTCAGGCCGCTGCGGCGCAGCGAGAACGCGAGGTCCTCGGCAACTGTCGGCATCACGATCTGGGTATCGGGGTCGGTGAACACGAAGCCGACCTTGCGCCGCACCTGCGCGCCCTTGCGGGCGACGTCGAGCCCGTCGACGGTGACGGTGCCCGCGGTCGGCTTCAGCAGTCCGTTGAGCATGCGGGCCAGCGTCGATTTGCCCGAGCCGTTGGCGCCGATGAAGCCGACCCGGCGTTCGGTGATCCGCAGATTTATCTCACGCAGCACGGTCCGGTCACCGAAACGATGCCCCACCGCGTCGACGACGATCTCGCTCACGACGCGCGGCGATCAGCCACGGATCAGCCCGGGATACGCGCGATGCACGCCCTTGGCGACGACCGTGGCGATCACGACCTTGGCGAGGTCACCCGGGATGAACGCGAAGTTGGTCGACACCGCCGCCCACGAGCTGAGATCGGTGCGCACCAGCAGTCCCGCGGTGCCGAACAGGTAGATGATCACGATGCCGCCGAGTGCGTTGATCAGCAGACCGAACACGATCGGATACTTCGGCAGGATCATCGCGGTCAACAGACCGATGACCAGCGTCGCCGGAATCCAGCCGATCAGGTAACCCGCCGTCGGCGAGGCCAGGGCGGTGAGTCCGGTCCGGCCGCCGGACAGCAGCGGCAGCCCGATCATGGTCAGTGCGATGAACACCGCCACCGCGGCCGTGCCCTTACGCGCACCCAGGATCGCACCGGTGAGGATCACTCCGAGCGTCTGCAGCGTGATCGGTACCCCGCTGAACCCGACGGTGATCGCGCCGGGCAGGCCGAGCGCGGCGATCAGGGCGGCGAACACCGCGATCTGCGCCATGTCCCGTGCGGTGAAGGTGGCTGCCCACTTCGGGGATTTCTCGACTTCGGGCACGGCGGACATCCTTCGCTACACAATTGAACAACGTTCAAGATAGCAGGCGACCAGGTCGGTCTCGCAACCGGAGCGTGTGGGCGGACCTCACACGGTCATTGATCCAGTCGCGCGTTGAGAATCCGGGCGATCTCGGCGATCGCACCTGGTTGGGTCATCTCGAGGTGGGCTGCGTCGATATCGAAGCTCGACACCTGCCCGCGGACCACCCGCGCCCATCCCTCGTGACCCGCGACGTCGGATCGCCGGTCGCGTGTCGCGGTGAAATAGAGCATGTCGCTGTCCAAGACCGCCGGACGCCACGCACCGGCTGCCCGGACCGCCAGGTTGTAGGCATCGGTCAGGCGCTGGATCCGTGCCGCGTCGATGCCGAGGCTGCTTCCCAGATGTCGTTCGATCAGGTCGGCAGCCTCCTCGGCTGTCGCATCGGGGTCGATGAAATCGACGCCCATGACCGGGCCGAGATTGCTGATCAGCTCGCCGGCCGTCACGGCGCGCAGCGTCGACTCGTCGACACCGCCGACTTCGGCGTCCAACAGTGCCAGCAGCGCGACCTGTTCACCGGCGGCGCGCATCTCGACGGCAATAGCATGGGCGATCGCACCACCCAGTGACCAGCCGAGCAGGTGATAGGGGCCCTGTGGCTGAACCGCGCGAATCTCGTCGAAGTAGCGTGCTGCCATTTCTTCGATCGATGTAGGACCGGGGATCTCACCGCCGATCTGTGGCGCCTGGATGCCGTAGATCGGTCGGCCGTCGGAGAGGTAGCGGTCGAGTGTGCGGTAGCACCACGACAGGCCGACGGCCGGGTGGATACAGAACAGTGGCGCTCGGTCACCATCGGTCCGGATCGGCAACAGCGTGTCGAAGCCGGCATCGGTCCCGTCGACGGTCGAACCGGAGCGGATTCTGGATTCGATCCGCTTGGCCAGGTCGGCCGGGCAGGGATCGGACAGCATCCAGCTGATCGGCACCTCGTAGTCGAGTTCCTTGCGCAACTCGCTCACCACTTGCACCGACTTCAGCGAGTTACCGCCCAATGCGTAGAAGTCGTCGTCGGCGCCCACCCGATCCACGCCGAGCACCGTTCCGAAGGCCCGTGCGACCTCGCCTTCCAGCCACGACGAGGGCTCCCTGAACTCCGCTACCGAGAGCACCGGCTCCGGTAGCCGCAGACGGTCCAGCTTGCCCGACGAGTGGAAGGCCACCGAGTCGAGCACCATCATCGTGGCGGGCACCATGTAGTCGGGCAGTTTGGTCGCCGCGTGCGCGGCCACCGCCGCGGTATCGACCGTCGCGCCCGCGACAGGCACGAGGTAGCCGACCAGGTGCTCCATCGTACCGATGGGGCGCACCACCGCGATCGCCCGCGCGACGCTGGGGTGCTCGGAGAGTACTGCCTCGATTTCGCCGAGTTCGATGCGCAGGCCGCGCAGCTTCACCTGGAAATCGGTGCGGCCCAGGTAATCCAATTCGCCGGTCCGGCGCCAGCGCACCAAGTCGCCGGTGCGGTACAGGCGCCTGCCGTCACCGTACGGATCGGGCACGAACCGTTCCGCGGTGAGGCCCGGGCGTGACTGGTAGCCGCGCGCGAGCTGGGTGCCCGCCAGGTACAGCTCCCCGGCGACGCCGGGCGGTACCGGATGCAACCGGTCGTCGAGGACGTATGCGCGCGTGTTCCATACCGGTGAGCCGATCGGCATGGTCGCGCTCTCGGCTTCGCTCACCCGATGCGCGGTCGAGCACACGGTGCATTCGGTCGGCCCGTACAGATTGTGCAACTCGACCCCGGGCACCATTCGCCGTGCCGCGGCCACCGTCTCGGGGTCGAATGCCTCACCGCCCACCAGCAGCGTCCGCACCGACTCGAGCGACTGCGCGGGCGCCATGTCCGCCAGTACCGCCACCATCGACGGCACCAGCGCGGCGACCGTGACCCGCTGGGCGGCGATGGTTTCGGCGAGATAGGCCGGGTCGGTATGCCCGTAGGCTCGCGCGATCACCAGCCGCGCGCCCGCCGCCAGCGGCGCGAACAACTCCCACACCGACATGTCGAACGTAGCCGGGGACTTCAGCAGGGCGACGTCTTTCGGCGTCAGCGCGTAGGTCTCGTTGACCCACCGCACCTGGTTGACCACTGAACAGTGTGATACCGCGACGCCTTTCGGTCGACCGGTCGACCCCGACGTGAAGATCACGTACGCGACATTGTGCGATCGCAGCGGCGCGAGCCGATCGGCGTCGGTGACCGGCCCGTCGTCGAATCCCGACAGCTCCAGCCCATCGAGGGACGACAGCTCCAGCGCCGGTGCGGCGATGGACAGCATGTAGTCGATGCGGTCGGCCGGCAGGTCCGGATCGACCGGCAGGTATCCGCCCCCGGCGGCGTGCACCGCGTAGATGGTGACGACCTGGTCCAGTGAACGCCGCATCCGCAGCGCCACCAACGACTCCGGCCCCACTCCGCGGGAGATCAACCACCGCGCCAACCGATTGACGCGGGACGCGAATTCCGCATAGGTCAATGTCTGCTCTCCGGCTGTCACCGCGGGCCGATCCGCTCGCGCCAGCACGGAGTGAGCGAAGAGGGAGGGGAGCGTCTCCTCCGGCTGGAGGCTGTGATCGGTCGAATTCCACTGCGTCAGGATGGTTTCGCGCTCATCGTCGCCGAGCAGATCCACTTCGCGCACCGGCTGTGTCGCATCGGTCACCAGTTCGCCGAGCAATCGCAGCAGGCGATCGACGATCGCTGTCGCTGTCGTGGCGTCGAAGAGGTCGCTCGCGTAGATCACCCCGCCGCTGATGCCGGCCGGGTCACCGGCGGAGTCATAGGAATCCGACATCGTGATCAGCAGATCGAACAGCGCGATGTCGGTGTCGGCCGTCACGGCGGACGCCGAGAGCCCCGGAAGTTCGAACTGGGCCCCGCCGACGTTCTGGAATGCCAGCATCACCTGGAACAGTGGATGGTGGGCGTGCGACCGCACCGGGTTCAGCTCTTGCACCAGCCGCTCGAACGGAACATCGGCGTGTCCGAACGCGGCCAGATCGGTCCCCCGCTGGTGTTCGAGTAGCTGGGTGAACGTCATCCCCGGCGTCAACCGGGTCCGCAGCACCAGGGTGTTGACGAACATCCCGACCAGATCGTCGAGTTCGGGCTCGCCGCGTCCGGCGAACGGAGTGCCGATCGCGATATCGTCCGTATCGGCCAGCCGGGCCAGCGTGGCCGCCAGCGCGGCATGGAAGACCATGAACAGCGTCGTGTTGTGTTCTCGCGCGACCTGCTGCAATCCCGCGTGCAGATCGGCACCGACAGTGATCGGCACGCTCGCGCCCGCATGGGTCTGCACGGGCGGACGCGGTCGGTCGGTCGGCAGCCCCAGCAATACCGGGAGCTCGGCCAACTCGAGGGTCCAGTAGTCGATCTGGGCACGGAGCAGCGACTGGGGATCGTCTTCGGACCCCAATACCGTCCGCTGCCAGATCGCGTAGTCGGCGTACTGCACCGGCAACGGCGGCCGGCTCGGCGACTCCCCGAGCAGGTGAGCTGTGTACGCCGTCATCATGTCCCGTGCCAGCGGGCCGAGCGAGGACCCGTCGCAGGCGATGTGATGCACCACCACGGCCAAGACCCACTCGTCCCGCCCGAGCTCGAACAACCGCACCCGCACCGGCGCCTCGACCGTCACATCGAACACCGTCGAGACGAACGCCGACAACGACTCGGCCAGTTCGGGTTCCGCGACCGAGGTCACGGTCAGCGGCGGATACGCGTCAGCGGCGGAAAGGACCACCTGCGACGGCTCGCCGTCGGCATACGGGTATACGGTCCGCAGTACTTCGTGCCGATCCAGGACATCCTCGATCGCCGCGCGCAACGCGTCGAGATCCAGCTGTCCGGACAGCCGCAGCACCATCGGAATGCTGTAGGCGGCCGAGCCGGGCTCGAGCCGGTTCAGGAACCACATCCGCTGCTGTGCGTACGACAGGGGAATTCGCCGCGGCCGTGGCTGCGCGGTCAGCGCTACCCGACCGGTATCGGCGTGCGATTCGGCGCGCGCGGCCAACCTCTCGACCGTCGGCGCTTCGAAGATCATCGACACCGGGATGGTCACGTCGAGCGCGGCACCGATCCGCGCGGCTACCCGGGTGGCCACCAGGCTGTTGCCGCCGAGGTCGAAGAAGTCGTCGTCGGCGCCGACGGGACCGTCGTTGCCGAGGACGTCGGCGAAGACGCCCGCCACTATTTCCTCCGCCGGTGACACCGGTGCCCGGAACCGCTTGGCCTGGACGACGGGTGCGGGCAGGGCCGCGCGGTCGAGCTTTCCGTTCGGCGACAAGGGGATCGCGTCGAGGATCATCACCGCGGCGGGCACCAGGTACGACGGCAGCGCCTCGACCAACGCCGCGCGCAACTGTTCGCCCGAGATGCTCGCGCCGGTTTCGGGGACCGCGTAGGACACCAACTGTGCCGGACCGGTGCCCGCACGCCACGGCACCGTGACCGCGTAGGCCACCTCCGCCTGGGCGTTCAGCACCGCGTCGATCTCGCCCAGCTCTACCCGGTAACCACGGATCTTCACCTGGAAATCGTTGCGCCCCAAGAACTCCAGATCGCCGTCGGTCTTCCAGCGCACCACATCACCGGTCCGGTACATGCGGCGTCCCGGTTCCCCGAACGCGAGCGCCACGAACCGCACCGCGTCGAGAGCCGCCCTGTTCAGGTACCCGCGCGCCAGCGCCGGACCCGCGAGATACAACTCTCCGGCCACCCCCACCGGCACCGGCCGCAGCCGGTCATCCAGGACCAGTGCCTGGATCCCCGGCAGCGGGACGCCGATCGTCGGCCGACCATCCGGTTGCAGCGCGCGCGTCGCCGTGGCGAGCATCGTGGCCTCGGTCGGCCCGTACAGCACCTGGAACTCCCGGGCGCCCGCGACGTCGGTGCCCGCCCATCGGCTCACCAGATCCGCCGGGACCTCCTCACCACCGGACAACACCATCCGCAGGTCGTCGAGCCCGGCCGGATCCACCGACGCGAGCGCGGCCGGGGTGATGAAGGCGTGGGTGACCCGCTGCACGCGCAGGAACTCGGCCAGCTCGTCGCCGCCGTAGATCCCCGTCGGCGCCACGATGAGCGCACCGGCTCGACTGGCCGCGATCAGGATCTCCATCACCGCGGCGTCGAACGACGGCGACGCGAAATGCAACACCCTGGACGTGTGCCGCAGCTCTCGGTCGGCACGCCGCCCGGCGACGAAGCCGGCGATGCCGGAATGTGTGATGGCGACGCCCTTCGGCACTCCGGTGGATCCGGAGGTGAAGACCACGTAGGCGACATCCGAGGCTCGCAACGGCCGCGTCCGCTCGTCGTCGCCGATCGGGCCGCTCGCCGCCGCGTCGATCCGCGCGGCGACGGCCGGGTCGTCGAGCACGATCCAGTCCACCGAATCGGGCAGCTGGGCACGCACCGAGGACACCGTAACCCCCAGCGTCGCACCGGAATCCGACACCATCTGCTCGATCCGGCTGTGGGGGTAGCTCGGGTCGACCGGCACGTATGCCGCACCCGACCGCACCACCGCCCACCACGCGACGACCGACTCCGCCGACCGCGCTGCTGCCACCAGCACCGGATTCTCCGGTCCGGCGCCACGGCGGATCAGCACCCTCGCCAGCCGGCTCGATCGTTCGTCCAGCTGCGTATACGACAGCGTGGCATCCCCCGCGACGACGGCGATACCGTCGCCGTTGTCCCGGACGGCCGAGGTGAACACCTCCGGCAGCAATCCGGACGGTTCCAGCGCCGCCACGGTGTGCGCCCCGACCCGCGAGGTGAGCGACGAGCGCTCGTCGGCTTCCAGCCAGTCGATATCGCCGACTACTACGGCCGGATCGTCGGCGACGGCTTCCAGTACCCGCACCAGCCGCCGGACGATCGCCGCTGCGGTCACCTCGTCGAACAGATCCCGAGCATAGGTCAACATTCCCGACATACCCTGCGCGGATGAATCGGACAGCACCAGCTGCAGATCGAACTGGATCGCCTCGGTATCCACCTCTGCCCGGGCCACCCGGACGTCGGGCAGCACCACTTCGATCGTCGACACGTTTTGGAACGCCAAGGCCACCTGGAACAACGGATGTCGTGCCGCCGATCGCTCCGGGTTCAACTCCTCCACGACCCGCTCGAACGGCACGTCCGCGTGCTCGAACGCCAGCAGGTCCGTCTGCCGGGTGCGCATCAGCAACTCGGCGAACGGCTCGCCCGTATCCACGCGGGTCCGCAAGGCCAGCGTGTTCACGAACATCCCCACCAGATCGTCGAGACCAGGCTCGCCCCGTCCCGCGACCGGGGTGCCGATCACGACGTCATCGCTGCTGCTCAGCCGCCCCAACACCGCTGCCAGCGCCGCGTGCATCACCATGAACAGCGACGACCCTCGCGACCGTGCCAGCGCGACCAGCCGCTCGTGCAGGCTCGCACCGATCTCCACCGGTACCCGGCCTCCCGACAGCGATGCGACGGCCGGGCGTGGGCGGTCCGCCGGAAGTTCCAGCCGGTCCGGTGCACCCGCGAGCGTCGAGCGCCAGAACTCCAACTGCTCCGACATCAACGACGCCGGATCGTCCGCGGCCCCCAGCATCTGCCGTTGCCACCACGCGAAATCCGCGTACTGCACAGCGAGCGGCTCCCACAGCGGTGCCTGCCCGGCCAGTCGCGCGGCATAGGCCACCATCACGTCACGCGCCAGCGGCCCCATCGACTGACCATCGCCCGCGATGTGATGGACCACGAGCACCAGCAGGAATTCTCCTGTGTCACTGTCGCGCTCGGCGCCCAGCTCGAACAAGCCCACGCGCATCGGCACCCGGACGGTCACATCGAATCCACGCCGCACGAACTCGCCCACCACCTCCTGGACGGAATCCGCGGGCACTCGCACCGCCCGCACCGGCACCGCGGTCTCGTCGAGAACGACCTGGCGCGGCTCACCGGCGACTTCTGGATATATCGTCCGCAATACTTCGTGGCGCGCGACCACATCGGCGAGCGCGGCAGCCAGCGCTTCGGTGTCCAGCCGTCCGGACAGCCGCAGCATCACCGGAATGCTGTGCACCGCCGAATCCGGCTCGAACCGGTTCAGGAACCACATCCGCTGCTGGGCCAGCGACAGCGGCACGGAGTCGGGGTGGGCTCCCGGCAGCAGAGGCAACCGGCCCCCACCGCTGAGCGCCGCGGCGAGACCGGCCAATCCGCCGACGGTCGGCGCCTCGAAAACCGACCGCACCGGCACTCGCGTATCCAGGGCAGCGCCGAGGCGCGCCACCACCATCGAGGCGCTCAGGGAATCGCCGCCCAGCGCGAAGAAGTCGTCGTCGACTCCCACCCGGTCCACGTCGAGCACCTGCTCGAATGTCCGCGCGACCAACTCTTCCAACCCCGGCGACGGCGCCCGGAATTCTCGCGTGACGGACACCGGCTCGGGCAGCCGCTCGCGATCCAGCTTCCCGTTGACGGTCAGCGGCACCTCGTCCAGCACCATCACCGTGGACGGCACCATGTACCGGGGCAGCACCTCGGCCAGTGCCGCACGCAACTGCTCGCCCGATACCTGCGTCCCCGGCGCGGGCACGACATAGGACGCCAGCACCGCCGCTCGCGCGCCGTCGCGGCGCGGCACCGTGACCGCGTACGCCACATCCGCCCGCGCATCGAGCACCGCGTCGATCTCCCCCAGCTCGATCCTGGTGCCGTGCACCTTCACCTGAAAATCGTTGCGCCCCAAGAATTCCATCTCGCCGTCGACGCCACGGCGCACCACGTCACCGGTGCGGTACATGCGCTGACCCGGCTCCGCGAACGGGCACGCGACGAACCGCGACGCGGTCAACCCCGTCCTGGCGGCGTACCCGTCGGCCAAGCCGGGACCGAACAGATACAGCTCGCCCTCGACACCGTGTGGCACGGGCCGCAACCAGGTATCGAGCACGACGACCGCGACGGGGCCGACCGGCCTGCCGATCGTGATCGCGGCATCGGGCGCCAGTGCGTCGCTGGCGGTAGCCCAGATCGTGCTTTCGCTCGGCCCGTAGAGATTGACCATGGTGCGGTGCGGCGCCCACCGATCGACCAGTTCCGGCCCGACCGGCTCACCGGCTGTCGCCAGCACGCGCAGCCCGTCGAGACCGTCACACGAGACTGTCGCCAGCGCAGAGGGAGTGATCACCACGTGCGAGATATGTTCGCGACCGATCAGATCCGCCAGCTCGGGTCCGGCGTAGACATCGGGAGGCGAGACGACCAGTCGGCCGCCCGAGCCGTGCGCCATCAACAACTCGAACACCGAGGCGTCGAAGCTGGGCGAGGCTACCTGCAGCACCACCGAACTCGGGTCGACGCCGAGAATCCGCCGCTGCGCCGCGACGATATCGGCCAGGCCGCGATGGCTGACGAGCACACCCTTGGGCATACCGGTCGACCCGGAGGTGTAGCTCACGTACACGGTCTGATCCCGCCGGATCGGACCGCCGCGTTCGGCATCGGTGATCGGCACCGCGGCAACCGAATCCGCGGCGTCGAGCATCTGCTCCTGGTCGAGGACCAGCCAGTCGACGCCATCGGGAAAGTGCGCCCCGGCGGAGGAGTCGGTCAGCCCGAGCACGGCTTTCGAATCCGACAGCAGAAAGTCGATCCGCTCCGGCGGCAGGGTCGGGTCTATCGGCAGGACTGCGGCACCGGTCTTCGCCACGGCCCACAGGGTCACCGTCGCCGCCAGGGATCGCGGAAGCACCGAGGCGACGACCTGTCCACGCCGGACGCCGTGCCGCAGCAGGACCCGGGCCAGACGTGCGGATCGCTCGTCGAGCTGCCGGTACGTCATGGCGGTCGCACCGCATCGCACGGCGATGGCGTCGGGTTCGGCGGTAGCGCACGCGGTGAGGATCCGGTCCAGCGTGTCCGGGATTTCCGGTTCCGCACCCGAAACCGGCCACGACGGCCCCGGTTCCTGGTCGAGCGGCAGCTCACCCAGCCGTAGGTCGGCGTCGACGGCGATCCGGCCGAGCAACTCGACGAAGCGGTCGAGGATCCGGCGCGCCGCCGCGGTGTCGAACGCGCGGTCGTGGAATCGCAGGGTGATCCGCAGTGCCTGTGCTTCGCCGTGCACGGACTGTTTCGGCGCCACGACCAGGCTCAGCGGGTACGGCGTCGCGTCGACACCGCTGAGTTCGTCCACCCGCAGGCCCGCCGACTCGATGAGTTGCTGTAGTGCCGTCCGGTCGACGGGGAACGATTGGAAGGTGACGGCGGTGTCGAAGAGTTCGGGCAGACCGACGCTGCGGTGAATCTCGGGCAGGCCGATGTGGTGATGATCCAGCATGCGAGCGTGCCGCTCCTGAATGCCGGTCAGCAACTCGCGCACCGTCATGGTGGGTTCGAGCGGGACTCGCACGGGAATCGTGGTCAAGAACATGCCGAGCGTCTGCTCGACCCGCGGTAACTCCGGTGGCCGTCCCGACACCGCGGATCCGAAGATCACATCGGTCTCACCGGTCAGGACGCGCAGATTCAGGGCCCAGGCCGCGGCGACCGCCGTATTGATGGTGACGGCCGACTCGGCTGCCACTCGACGGAGACCTCCGAAACGATCTGCCGTCAGCTCGGCCTCGATTTCGGCGGCGGATACCGAACCCGTCGCGAGCACGTCGCGCGACACCCGGGTGGGTGCGTCGACATCCGAAAAGGCCTGTGCCCATGCCGCCTTGGATGCGGCGGCGTCCTGGCGCCCCAGCCAGGACAGATAGTCGCGGTAGGAGGGTGCGGGTCCGGCGGAGTCGATATGGGTGGGAGACCCGTAGTAGTCGAGCAGTTCTCGCATCAGCAGCGGCATCGACCAGCCGTCCAGGATCACATGGTGATTCGTGACGAGCAGCCGGAAGGACCCCGCGTCGAGACGGATCAGCGTCAAGCGCAGGAGCGGAGGAGCCGACAGGTCGAATCCCGCCGCCGCGTCCGCCGCGGCGATCGTTGCCGGGTCGGCCGGGGATTCCGCGTCGCGGTCACCGGCGAGATCGATCTCCCGGAATCCGATCTCGGCATGGTCGAGCACGATCTGACGGGGCCCGCCCGCGGTCTCGACGAAGGCGGCCCGCAGGATGTCGTGCCGGTCGACCACGGCCTGCGCGGCACGGCGCAAGCGCTCACCGTCGACCTCGCCGGAAAATCCGATCATCGTCTGGACGGTGTAGTTGTCCCCGGCATCCGGGTCGAACGTCGAGTGGAAATGCACACCGGACTGCATGGGCGACAACGGCCAGACGTCGGACAGGCCGTGGTATTGCTGCTCGAGCCGATCGATGTCGGGTTGGGTGAGGGCGACGAGCGGAGAATCCGAGGCGCGTTCCACCGGCGGGGCCCCATCGCCGTCGGCCATCGCGGCGAGGGCGGCAACTGTCTTGCCTTCGAAGACATCTCGCGGCGTGAGCGTGAGCCCGGCGGATCGCGCCAGCGCCACCAGTCGCATCGAGACGATGCTGTCCCCGCCGAGCGCGAAGAAATTGCTGTCGGCGGACACGGTGTCGAGATGGAGCACGTCGGCGAAGAGTTTCGCCATGACCTGTTCGGTATGCGTCGACGGCATTCTGCCGTCCGCGGCGTGGGCATCGAAGGACCTCTGCCGCAATGCTTTCCGATCGAGTTTTCCGGTCGGTGTGCGCGGCATCTCTTCGAGCTGCACGATCGCCGCGGGGTTCATATAGCGCGGTAGCGTGCGCGACAGATCGTCGCCGAGTGCCACCACGTCGACCACGGCGCCCGAGGCGGAGACGAAATAGGACACCAGCACCGGTTCGTCGGCAGGCCCCTTCACCACGACGGTCGCGACGCTCGCCACCTCCGGGTGCAGAGCCAGGTGCGCATCGATTTCCCCCGGCTCGATCCGCAGACCGTGGATCTTGACCTGCTGATCGCCTCGACCCAGATATTCCAGTGCCAATCCGGCGCGACCGCGCACCCAGCGCACGGAATCACCGGTGCGGTAGATCCGTTCGCCGCGAAGCGATCGCGGATCCGCGACGAAGCGCGACGCGGTCACACCCGGTCGACCGACGTACCCGCGGGCGAGTCCGGGCCCACCGATATAGAGTTCGCCCACGACACCGACCGGCACCGGTCGCAGCCACCGGTCGAGAACCATCGCCGACGCGCCTCGGATCGGGCCGCCGATCGTCACCAGTTCGCCGGGTACCAGGGCGTCCGACCCCGTCGCCCAGATCGTGCACTCGGTCGGTCCGTAATGATTCATCAGCCGTCGGCCGTGCCCCCACCGGTTCACGGTGTCCGGCTCGGTCGCTTCGCCGACGACCGCGAGCGATGTCAACGACGGTGTCCGGGACGGATCCATGGTTTTCAGCACCGACGGGGTGATGATCGCGTGCGACACCTGCTGCGACCGAAGCAATTCCTCGAGGTCGGTCCCGGCGTACACCTCCGGCGGCGACACCACGAGACCGGCGCCACTCCCGTGCGCCAACAGCAACTCCGACAAGCAGGCGTCGAAGCCCGGCGACGCGACCTGCAGCACCACCGAACCCGGACCGACACCGAAGGCGTCGACCTGCGCCGCGACGAGGTCGGCCAGGCCGCGATGGCTGAGGTGGACCGCCTTCGGTTTGCCGGTCGATCCGGACGTATAGATCACGTATGCCGCGTTGTCGGCCGACAGCCGATCGGCCCCGGCCGAGACTTCGGACAGACGGGGAAGATTTTCGTCAGCATCCGTAGCCGCAGCGTCCAGCGTCAACCAGTCGACGGTGTCCGGAAGGCTCGGTGCGACATCGCTGGTCGTCACGCCGAGACCGGTCCGGGAGTCGGACAACAACTCCGCGATCCGCGCGGCGGGATTGCCGGGATCCAACGGCAGGAAGGCGGCGCCTGTCTTCGCCACCGCCCAGATGGCGACCACCAGTTCAGCCGAACGGGGAACGGCCAACGCGACGATCGACTCGGCGCGAGCACCATGGCGGGCCAGCAGATGTGCGAACTCGTCGGCGCGGCGCTCCAGCTCACGATAGGTCCACGTGGTGTCGCCGCACCGCAGGGCCACGGCATCCGGATACCTGCGCGCGGTCTCCCACAGGATGTCGCGCAGCACGAGCTCCGCGGCGGGCGGCTCCTCGCTGCCGACCGAAAGCAGTTCCGCGCGTTCGGAATCCCAGCAGGAGGAGATCGCGGCGACGTTGCGGGCGGGATTCCTGACGATCTGCGTGAGAAGAAGCTCGAAGCGTTCGAGCAGCGTACGGACCTCGGCCGAATCGAATCGGTCGGTGGCGAATTTCAGCGTCACCGTGTAGGTGCTCGGCTCGTCGGCGGCATCCGATCGCCGGTCGCGACTCGACCGCGGCGGGGACACTTGCAAACTCAGTGGATACGGCGTGGCGTCGTGTGCGTCGATCTCGACGAACCGCAAGCCGGCGTCGGAGAGATTGCGCGCCAGCAGTTCCCGGTCGAGCGGATACGACTCGAGCACCGTCGCGGTGTCGAACATGTCGGTGATGCCGGTGGCCCGTTGCAGCTCCGCCAAGCCGATGTACTGATGATCCAGCATGGCGGCTTGCTCGGATTGCACGCGGACGAGCAGGTCGCCGACGGTTTCGCCGGGGTCGAGGCGGACTCGGACGGGCAGCGTGTTGACGAGAAGCCCGACCATGCGCTCGACATCCGGAATCTGCGGCGGGCGGTGCGCGATCGTATTGCCGAAGACCACGTCCGACCGTCCGGTCAGCGCGGCCACCAGTAGTGCCCATGCCACCTGCAGGGCCGTGTTGGCGGTGACGCCGTGTGAGCGGCCCAGATCGAGAAGCGCTGCGGTGGTCGCCGCGTCCAGGTTCAGGTCGACCTCACCGACGTGCGCGGCGACGGACCGATCCGGCCTGCCCGTGACCCGTGTCGGACTGTCGATTCCGGCGAGCGTCTCCCGCCACGCGGCGATTGCGGCGTCGCGATCCTGCGCCTGCAGCCACCGCAGATACTCCCGGTACGAACGAGGGGGCGCGAGCTCGGCGGTGTCGCCATCGGAGGTGTACAAGGAGAGCAGCTCGTGGATCAGCAGAGGCATCGACCAGCCGTCGAGCACGAGGTGGTGGTTGGTGACCAGCAACTGGAAAGTATCGACGCCGGTGCGCACCAGGTGGAAACGCACCAGCGGTGGATGGGCCGGGTCGAACGGAGCCACTGCCGCCCTCGCGAGTCGCCGAAGTGCTCGCGCCCGCCTGCCCCCATCGCTGATGCCGGCGAGATTCGACTCGCCCCAATCGACTTCGGTGTCGCGCAGGACGATCTGCCGTGGCCCATCGACACTCTCGACGAACGCCGTCCGCAGGCTGTCGTGCCGGTCGATGAGCACCTGCGCGGCGCGGCGCATCCGCGCACCGTCCACCTGCCCGGCGAAGGTCAGCGCCACCTGCACGATGTAGCCGTCGTCGCCGTCGCGGTCGTAGATGGTGTGGAACAGCAGCCCGGACTGCAAGGCGGTGAGCGGCCACACATCGATCATCGACGGGTATTTCCCCAGCCAGTGGTCGACATCGTCCTGCGATACGGCGGTGAGCGGGAAGTCGGAGGGCGTGAAGCCGTAGCCGGTGTCGGATCGGACGTGGTCGGCGAGTGCCCCCAGCGCGCGAGCCCACAGCCCGGTGAGCTCGTCGACCTCCTCGGCACCCAATATCTGCGAGGCGAATTCCCAGGTCACGTCGAGTTCGAGCCCGTCGCGACCTTCCTCGGCGATCGCGTTGACATCGAGCACGGCCGGCAGCGCCATCCCCGGATCGCTCGTCGCGGTCAGTGCGGTGAACTCGGTGGTGGGCGCCCAGGGCATCGAGCGTTCAGCGACACTGACCCGCCCGAGGTAGTTGAAGCTGATCTGAGGTTCGGGCAAGTCCGCGAGCTCGGCGCGGCCCTGGGGATCGAGATGACGCAGCACCTGGTAGCCGATGCCGTTGTCCGGCACCGCGCGCAACTGCTCCTTCACCTGTTTGATCGCCAGTCCAGCACCTGCGCCGCCGGCCAGCGCGTCATCGAGATCGACACCGTCCCAGTCGATCCGGACCGGGAAGCGGGTGGTGAACCAGCCCACGGTGCCACTGAGATCGACGCCGGGCACGGCCCGCTCCTCACGGCCGTGTCCCTCCAGCGAGATCAGCTCGCCCGCGGTCGCCTCCGTACCGCGCCTGCGCCGCCACTCACCGAGTGCCAGTACCAGCGCCGCGAGCAGCGGATCGTTGGCACTGCAGTGGAAACGGTCCGGAATGGTGGTGAGAACCGCCTCGGTGACCGCTGCCGGAATGCGCTGGTGGACCCGGCCCGCCGTGGCGCCGACGTCACGATCCGGAACCAGACGGCGCGATCCGAGAAGCTGATCACCCCGCGCGAGGACGTCGTTCCACCTGTCGAGCTCCGCCGACCGTCTGCCCGGCGCCCACTCGACCAGGCCGTGCGCCCACCGCCGGAACGAGGTGGTGATCGGGCCGAAATCCGGTTCGCCGCCGTCGGAGATCTGCGCCCAGGCCCGCGCGAGGTCGGCGAGGAGGATGCGCCACGACACCACGTCGACGGCGAGATGGTGAATCACCAGCCACATCAGGTCGGGTCCCGAGCCGTGGAGATCCCGCATCCAGACGGCTTGAACGAGCACACCCTTGCCCGGGTCCAATCGATCGGCGGCCTGCTGCAGGTGGCGGTCGACCTCGGCGGCGTCCCGTCGATCGAGGCGAACATCGACAAGCGCGGCGTCCGGGTCGACCGCGTTCGGCTCGAGTACCTCGACGTAGCTATCAACCGAATCGCCGCGCAAGACCGCGCGCAGCATGTCGTGGCGGTCCAGCAGGGATCCCACTGCGCGCACGAGGCCCGCTCGATCGACCCCATCGGGCAGCTGCACGAGCGCGGCCTGCGCGAATCGGTCGTAATGACCCCGATCCAGCATTGCGCACATGATCGGCGACAACGGCAGCGGCCCGACGCCGCCGCCGGGCAACTCGGCCAACTCGGGCGTATCGCTTGATTTCGTCGCCGTGGCCGCCAAGCCCGCAACGGTCTTGTGCACGAACACATCCTGTGTGGAGAAACTCAGGCCATCGGCTTTGGCCCGCGCCACCAGCTGGATCGACAGAATGCTGTCGCCGCCCAGGGCGAAGAAGCTGTCGTCCGCCCCGACCAGAGGCACGCCGAGCACCTCGGTGAACAGCCGTGCGATCGCCTTCTCCCGGGCGGTGGCCGGCGGCCGGCCGACCGGCGCGGTCCCGAACTCCGGCTTCGGCAGAGCGCTGCGATCGAGCTTGCCGAAGGCGTTCACCGGGAGGCTGTCCAACGCGATGATCACCGCCGGAACCATCTGCGGCGGCAGCGAATCACGGGCGAAGCGCTGGAGTTCGAGCGGTTCGATCCGACGGCCGCTGACCGGGACCACATACGACGCCAGCACGGTCGTGCCCGCGTTGTTGTGCACCGGCACCGTCACGGAAAGATCCACGTCCTCGTGTGTGGTGAGCGCGGTGTCGATTTCACCCGGTTCGATCCGGTAGCCACGGATCTTGACCTGGAAGTCGCCGCGTCCCAGCAATTCCAGCGCCATCTCGGCGTTGTCGCCGGTCCAGCGCGCGATGTCGCCGGTGCGGTACATCCGCTCGCCCGCGCCGCCGTACGGGTCCGCGACGAACCGGGCGGCGGTTTCGACGAACAGATGGCTGTATCCGCGGGCCAATCCCGGCCCGGCGAGATACAGCTCGCCCGCGGTGCCGTTCGGCACCGGTTGGAGCGTTCGGTCCAGCACCATCGCCGCGACGCCACGAAGGGGGCCACCGACCAGGTGGGCGTGACCGGGTCCGAGCACGCCGCCGGCGGCGGTCACGGTGGCCTCGGTGGGACCGTATTCGTTGTACATGGACAACGACGACGCCCACCGCTCGATGACGTGCGGTGGACAGACGTCGCCGCCGACCACGAGCACGCGCACGTCGGTCGCCGGATGCGGGTCCACGGTCGCCAGCATCGTGGGCGTCAGGGTCAGGTGGGTCACGTGCTCGTCGGCCAGCAGTCGCGTGAGCGGCTCGCCGCCGGTCACCTCGGGCGGCACGATCACCAGCGCGGATCCGCTCGCAAAGCAGGTCAGAAACTGTTCCATGGAGGCGTCGAAACTGGGCGAGAGCGCATACGACACCCGAGAGGTCGCGTCTATTCCGTAGGTGGCGGCGCGGTCGGCAATCAGATTCGCGAGGCCGGTGTGCGTGACCTGAACGCCTTTCGGCGTTCCGGTGGATCCCGAGGTATAGGTGATGTAGGCGATGTTGGACGGGCGCAGTGGCCGGATACGGTCGTCGTCGGAAATCGGCCCGCTGTCGGCGCCGCCTTCCCCCAGGGTCGCGGGATCATCGAGAACCACGCACCGCGTGGCCGGTGGGACTCGGTCGCGCAAGTCGTCGATCGTGATCGCCACGGTCGCGCCGCTGTCGGCGACCATGTGTTCTACCCGCTTGCGCGGGTACTCGGGGGCCAGCTGGACCACCGCGGCCCCGCATTTCGCGATCGCCCATGTCGCCACCACGGATTCGACCGAGCGTCGCAGCATGATCGCCACCGCCGCATCCGGGCCACAACCCAGAGCTATCAGATGCCGGGCCAGCTGGGAGGATCTGTCGTCCAGCTCGCCGTAGGTCATCGTCTGCCCGGCCGAGACGATCGCGCACGCACTGCGATCCCGGCGCGCGCTCTCGGTCAGAATCTCGGGAAGCAGCCGTGTTTCGACTCCGCTCGGCCCCCGCACCCGCGGCAGGGTGGACCGCTCGTGTACGTCGAGCAGCGACAATCCGCTGACTCGACATTCCGCTCCCCCGGCGAGGAACTCGTGCAGGAACATGCGGAACCGCCGGTGGTGACCCGCGAGCTCGTCCGGGGTGTAGGCGTTCGGATTTCCCTGGAAGTCGATATGCGTACTGTCTTTGCCCGCACCCGGGTAGATATTGACGAAAAGGTCGGCGGTAGGGCCTGAGGTGAGGACGTTGAGGCGGCCTGTCGTGTTGCCGAGCACAACCTCGTTCTCGATCAGCATCAGGTTCACGGCAGGCCCGAAGGACGCCGCCTCGTCGCGCGCGATCCCCATATCGTGGAATATGTCCTCCTGGCGGTAGCGCTGCCGCCGCAGTGCACTCGTCAACTCACTTTGCACCGCGGCGATCAGTTCACCGACGTTGCGGCCGGCCACCCGCACCCGCAGCGGCACCACATTCGCCACCATCCCCCCGGAACGGCGCAGCACGGCGGAGTGCCGACCCGAAACCGGCAGGCTCAGCATCACTTCGTCGCTTCCGGTCATCCGCGCGAGATAGGCGGCGAACGCCGCGACGATGGTCGGAGCCACGCTCTGACCATGTTCGAGCGCGACGCTTGTCAGCAGACGCGCGGTGGCGTCGGGCAGCTCTGTGCTGACCAGCGCCGGATGGATGGTGGGCTTGCCGACGCGACCGGCCAGGCTGACGGCGGGCGGCGCGCCTGCCAGATGCTCCAGCCAGTAGTTGCGGTCGTTGTCGAAACGTGTCGAACCCCGGTACGCCAGGTCCTGCTCGACGATGACCTCCAGGTCCTGCGCCGCGCACGATGCCGGTTCCTCGGACTTCACCCAAGCGTTGTACAGCTCGGTCATCCTGTGCAGCATCGTTACCGCGGCGAATCCGTCGAGCGCGATGTGGTGCGCGCGCTGGTACCACAGGACATGGTCCTCGCCGACCCGGAACACGATGCTCGTCACGAGGTCGTCGTTCAGCATGTCCAGCGGAGCGGAATAGTCCTGAGCCATCATCGCGCGCGCGGTCGCCACCGGATCGGCATGATGGCGCAGGTCCACGACCGATACCGGACCTCCACGGTCCTCGTCGACGAACTGACAGGGCTCTCCATCGACCTCGATCAGTCGCGTATGCCCGGATCCGAACTCGCGACTGGCGGTTCTGCAGGCCTCGGCAAGCAGTTCGGCGTCCACCTCTCCGACGACCTCGACGTATTGGGCCACAGAAATCGGTGACGATTCGGTGAGGTGCTGGGCAAACCAGATCCCCCGCTGCGCCGCCGTCAGCGGAAAGATTTCGAATGACGGGTGTCCGCTGCCGTTGGACCCAGCGCCGGAACCGTTACCGGAATCCTTTTTTTGGGAATAGCGGAATGAGCCGATTTCCAACCGCTTCGACCGGTCCTGACTGTCATCGATGCGACTCTTTCGGCCCATTTCGACCTCCCCTCTTACAGCTCACTTCAAGATGTCGATTATATAGCCACAAAGTTGCCGAATCCGATTGCCGGAACCTTTCAACATGGTCACGAACACAGAAAGGACGTTTAGGACGTCGCCGCCGTGGCGATCGGCATCCCGACCTGGCCTGCCCCTGTTCGACATCCTCTCCGGTGGGCCGTTTCGGCCGTCCGCGCATAGTCGGATCACCCGCGGAACATGCATCGGGTACCGAATTCAGCACGATTCGGAATCGATCCACAAAGGTGGCGCAGACACTTGCCGCACCGCTCCGATCGCTATACCGTGTCGTGGGGGCTGTGGACCGAACTCCCCGGCTGCAGCATTCCCGAACACGTGAATGCCAATAGTTAACTGCAATGATTCTAGCGCTGATCGAAGCAACCGACACATCGCTGGATCACCGAGAAGTTATTTGATTTGCGATGCTAAAAATCCGCTCGCCCTCCGGTGGCGAGCGGAGAAAAGTCCATTTTGCGAAATTTATTCCGCAACTATGACAATTCGCCTGGCTCGATAACGAGCCCACTGTCACACAAGCATTGTCCGAGCAGCACGCAGATCAGAAAGGGCGCTTGGATCGGATGACCGCCGCGAGGTATTCGTAGTCCGCGGCCCGCGCGGAAGACCCTCGATACGCGAGCCCGATCGTGCGACCGGGAGCGGGGGCCGTGAAGCGGGCGGTGCCCAGATTCGCGCGCGCGGTCTCGGCGGCCACGGCCATCTCCGGGATGAGCGTCACCCCGAGCCCGCCGGCCACACACTGCACGACGGTGGTCAGCGAGGCGGCACGGGTATCGCCGACCGTCCCGGGTTGCACGTCGGCCGAGCGGCACAGGTCCAGAGTCTGATCGCGCAGACAGTGGCCCTCGTCGAGCAGCAACAGCGGCAGGTCGGCGAGCGCGGGCGCGGCCAGGTCGGTGCGGCCGGCCAGCTCGTGCCCGCGGGGCGTGACCAGCACGAATTCCTCGCTGTAGAGGGGGATCTCGACCAGGCCGTTGGCTTCGGTCGGCAGGGCGAGCACCGCCACGTCGAGCACACCGGTGCGCAACCCGTCCAGCAGCCGCGCGGTCTGGTCCTCCACCACCTGGGGTAGCACCCCTGGCAGTTTGCGGCGCAACTCGGGCAGCAGTCCGGGCAGCACGTACGGGGCGACGGTCGGAATGATGCCCACGCGCAGCGTGCCGCCGAGGGTGTCGCCGGTCGCCGAGGCGACGAATCGATCGGCGGCTTCCAGGGTCGCCATGGCCTGCGGCAGCAGTCGCATTCCGGCGGCGGTCACCAGCACGCGGCGGGTGCTGCGCTCGATCAGCTGGAGCCCGAGTCCGTTTTCCAGTGATGCCAGTGCCTGCGATAACGTGGGTTGACTCACAGTCAAACGCGCTGCGGCGGTGCCGAAATGCCGGTATTCGGCGACGGCCACGAACGCACGCAGCTGCGACAGGGTTGGCTGATAAGTCTGATCACTCACGCCTATCAGTGTACGACCAGCAATCGGCTTTACCTTTCAGTAGGCTGACATCAACCACACCACGAATGAGGAGACGAAGCATGGCTCTGCTGACCATCGGCGACCAGTTCCCGGCATACAACCTCAAGGCCGTCATCGGAGGCGACCTCTCCAAGGTCGACGCGCAGCAGCCCGACGATTACTTCACCCAGATCACCAGCGACGACCACGCCGGCAAGTGGCGCATCGTGTTCTTCTGGCCCAAGGACTTCACCTTCGTGTGCCCGACCGAGATCGCCGCGTTCGGCAAGCTGAACGAGGAGTTCGCCGATCGTGACGCGCAGGTGCTCGGCGCCTCGGTCGACAACGAGTTCGTGCACTTCCAGTGGCGCGCACAGCACGAGGATCTCAAGACCCTCCCCTTCCCGATCCTGTCGGACCTCAAGCGTGAACTGGCCACCGCCTCCGGCGTTCTCAACGCCGACGGCGTCGCCGATCGCGCCACCTTCATCGTCGACCCGAACAACGAGGTGCAGTTCGTCTCGGTGACCGCCGGTTCGGTCGGCCGCAACGTCGACGAGGTGCTGCGCGTGCTCGACGCCCTGCAGTCCGACGAGCTGTGCGCCTGCAACTGGAAGAAGGGCGACCCGACCATCAACGCGGGTGAGTTGCTCACCGCCAGCGTCTGAACCACTTCCCCACCGAAACACCCTGAAGGAGCCCCACTGTCATGAGCATCGAGAACCTGAAGAACTCTCTTCCCGAGTACGCCAAGGACCTCAAGCTCAATCTGTCCTCGCTGGCCCGCACCACGGTGCTCAACGAGCAGCAACTGTGGGGCACCCTGCTCGCTTCGGCCGCCGCCACGCGCTCGGCGACCACCCTGCGTGAGGTCGCCGAAGAGGCTGCCGACGTGCTCTCGGCCGAGGCCTACGACGCCGCGCTGGGCGCCGCGTCGATCATGGGCATGAACAACGTGTTCTACCGCGGTAAGGCGTTCCTGGACGGTCGCTACGACGATCTGCGCGCGGGCCTGCGGATGAACATCATCGGCAACCCCGGCGTCGACAAGGCCGACTTCGAGCTGTGGTCGTTCGCGGTGTCCTCGATCAACGGCTGCGCGCACTGCCTCGAGGCGCACGAGAAGACGCTGCGCGAGGCCGGTGTGTCGCGTGAGGTGATCTTCGAGTCACTGCGTGCGGCGGCGATCGTCGCCGGTGTCGGCCAGGCGGTCGCGTCCACCGAGGCGCTGGCTTCGGCTGCCGTCTGATTCGTCGGTTTCGCGCCTGTTTCGAGGCCCGGCGGCCCCGATCCGGATTCCGGATCGGGGCCGCTGCCGTGCTGGGAGCGGACGTGTCTTGGCGGGCTCGCGGGTCGGTGGGCCTCGCACAGCGGCCCGGTAGGCTCGCGATCATGAACGCACATGATGTGCCCGATGCCCCGAACGTCCAGGTCGAGGTCGTCCGAGTGTTCACCGATCCGGCCGGAAACCTCGGCAACGCGCTCGGCATCGCCCGCGCGGGCGACGTCGTCGCCCTCGACAAGCAGGAACTGGCGGCACGGCTGGGGTTCAGCGAAACCACGGTCGTCTCCGATCCGATCGACGGCATCGCCGACGTCCGCATCTACACCCCGGCCGTCGAGTTGCCCTTCGCCGGGCATCCCACCGTCGGCACCGCGTGGTGGCTCGACGTACAACGCACGCCGGTGCACACCTTGCGGGTGCCCGCGGGGCCCGTGGCCGTCAACCGAACCGACGGTCTGACCTGGATCACCGCGCGCGCCGAGTGGGCACCGAAGTTCGCCTTCCAGCAACTGGATTCGGTGCAGGAGCTGGCAGCCTTGGCCCCCGTCGACTTCACCGACGGCCAGCATTTCTTCTGGGCCTGGACCGACGAGTCACGTGGCGCGCTGCGCGCCAGGATGTTCGCGCCCGCCATGGGCATCGCGGAGGACGAGGCGACCGGGGCGGCGGCGGTCGCGCTCACCGCCCAGTTGCGCCGCGGGCTGATCATCACCCAAGGGCAGGGCTCGCAGCTCTACACCGAGTGGGACTCCGACGGGTGGGTTCGCCTCGGCGGACGGGTCGCCGAAGACCACGTGGTGGTGCTCTAACTCTCCGGTTGACCGCCGAAGCGGCGCAACCAGGGCGGTCTGGCCACCCACTGGCCGCGTCGCTGTGGCGCGGCGCCCAGGTCGGCGAGGATGCGGGTTTCGAGCGCGCGGGGCGGGGTGTGCTGGTCGTCGGCGGCCAGCAGCGCGAGCACTTCGTGCACACCGCGCACGCGGGTGGCGAACTGCGACAGACTGTTCGGGGTGGTGGCGGTGAGCCTGTTCTCGATGTGGTGGTGTTCGAGTTCGGCGACCGCGTCGAGCGCGTAGGCGTCGGCCAGGGACAGGACCGAGCCGGGCGGGCACCACGACTGCCTGGCCGTCCACCGGGGGATCCGCTGTTCGGCGAGCCGTTCGATGCCCTCGCCCAGCAGCCTTGTCACCATCGGTACCCGCAGGCCCAGTTCACGGCCGATGGCGCGGTAGGTGCGGCCGCCGTAGTAGGCGAGGACGAAGATCTCGCAGTGGCTGTCGAGGGGGTCGTCGAACCCGAGTCTGGCCGCGGCCGCCAGCCACGGCATGTCGTCGCCGCCACGGCGGTCCAGACGCGCGCGCTGAACCGCGAGACGATGGATCTGGGCCAGCAGCCAGGATTGGTCGGGGGTGAAGGCCGGGCCGTCGTGGGCGATCCGGGAGGGCGCGCCGAAACGATCCGTCCCGAGACATTCGGTGTCGATGCCGACCGCGCCCGACCGATCGACATCGATGTGGCCGAAGGCGTGGTCGGCGTTCAGATGGTCGGTACCGGTGTTGCCCGGCTCGGTGACCTCGGATGGGTGGTCCGTGTGGGAGCCGGGCAGACCATGGACTGCGTCGTCTGTGCCCTCGTAACGTCGGTCCGGGTGGTCGGTGCCGAGGCGATCCGGGGTCTCGGAGCGAGAGCCTGCCTCGGTGCTCGCGTGGTCGGGCAGGCGGGAACCCTTATGGGAGTAGACGGCGCCGCGACCGAAGGCGACATCCATCGCACCGTAGGTGTGGGGGGCCAGGTCTGATCGTTGTTCGGTCGCGACGAACGCCGAACGCCCCCACGGTGTCCCGAGGTCCGGCCCGGGACGCGACAGCGGAGCTGGCTCGGTGTGGTCGTCCCCGGATTCCGCGGCGGGGAAATCGGGTTCCCGGCCGCCGTCGTCCTCGTCGGCGATCCACTGCGCCGATCTCGCCCGTCGATAGCCTTCGCGGACCACATCTTCGGCGGCACCGCGGCGGTGCAGCACCCGCAGGGCCAGCCCGAACGCGGCGGCGCCGGTGGCGCGGTAGAGCGCGCGCATCTCCTCGCGATCGTCGGCACCGGCCACGATCGGGGGTATCCGCGGACCGGCGCCGCGCGACCCCGGCGGCGGTTGGGGACCGCGCTGCCCACTCATCGTCGAATTCCTGCCCGCACTAAGGCAATTCGCAGCGCGAGCGGTTGTGGATCGGTATTCACCGGCCGATCGCGGCGATCAGCATGAACGCGGTCCCGATGTCCATCACCACATGGGGCACCAGCGCCGAGGTCAGCGGGTGGGAACCGGCGGGATGGACGACGCGGTGCCAGCGTGACCGGTGACCGGCCGTACCGAGGACGAGCAGCGCATCGAGGCCGAACAGCACCGCCAGCCCGACGGCGGGCCAGCGCGCCCCACCGGGGTCGTGCACGGCCCCGTGCCCGGCCATCGCGTACAGCATCGCCGCAGCCGCGAGGGTGTGATAGCCCAGCGCCAACACACCGTCGGGTGCCGAACCGGTGCGCCACTCCATGACACGTTCGGCGAGCAGGATCGCGAACGCCACGGTGAGGGCGGTGAGTATCGCGCGCATCGCGTGCGGGTCGGTCGCGGCGGGGAACACCAGCATGGCCAACATCACCAGGCACATGAGCAGGTGCGCGCTGTCGGAGGCGGTATCGATCCGGTGCGCCGACCGGGTTCGCCCGGTCAGCCGGGTCGCCACGATCAGCGATGCCAGGACGAACGCGGCGACCACCGGCCACCGCACGAACGCATACTGCTGCACGAAATCGGCCACACCCCACCACTTTCGAGTCGACACCCGCGTCACCATGCTCGCACCCGTGCTGGTGCCCCGGGGCGTTTTCCGCGGTCGGGGCGTGCCTCGTCCAGATGCCTCGCGGAAGCGGACACCACCGCGAGGCCCTCGCGCCGTGCCCTCGGCACCGCTCGCTCAGCACGGCGAGCTCACTGCCACCGTGGCCGACCCGGATCGATGGGCCGCGGCATCGATCGGCAAACTGGACCTATGACCGATAACCCGACTGCTGCGGTCGACCAGCTTCGCGTGGTGGCCGATGATCTCACCGGCGCGGAAATCCGGGGCCTGCTGGCCGCCCACCACGCGGAAATGGCGGACACCACCCCCGCCTGCAGCATGCACGCCCTCGACCTCGCCGCCCTGCGCGATCCCGCGGTCACGGTGTGGAGCGCATGGTCCGGCGACGACCTCGTCGGATGCGGCGCGCTGAAGGAACTCGACGCCGAGCACGCCGAGATCAAGTCCATGCGCACCGCCGACGGGCATACCGGCCGCGGTGTCGCCGCCGCCGTGCTCGCCCATCTGGTCGCGGTGAGCCGAGAACGCGGGTACCGGCGGCTGAGCCTGGAAACCGGCGCCGAGGACTTCTTCGCCCCGGCCCGCCGCCTGTATCTGCGCCACGGGTTCGCTGAATGCGGCCCGTTCGGCAGCTACTCCATCGACCCGCTGAGCCGCTTCTTCACCCTGCGGCTCGATCCTCGCTGATCCCGGATCGGCGTCGGCCACGCCACGCTGTCGGCTCAGCGCAGGCGGAAGACCGGGCCCCGGGGGGCGAACGGTAGGCAAGCGCCCGCGGGGACGAGGAACGCATGTTCGCGGCGGATCCGTACCGCGTCGCACTGCCCGTCGGTGATCACCAGAATCGGGCCGTCGACCGGGAAGTCCTCGGCTCGTTCGAGCAGGCGGATGCCGGGCTGCAGGATCGTGCCGCCGCGACCGCGCACCCGCACGCCCGCGGCGATCTCCTCCACCGGCAGGTAGCCCGCGTCGTAGGCGGCCGCATCGCAGTAGACGACTCTGGCTCGCGGCACGTCTCGGGCCAGCGCGTAGGACGCGATCGCGCCGAGCCCTTTGCCGAGCAGGGTTACGTCCATCGAACCCGACGTATCGAGGACTACCCCGAAGGTCGGCAACCGCACGTTCTCCTCGGGGCGCACCCACGCCGGTCGCGGGATGCCGGGTGTCGAGGCCTGTCGGCGCGAGGCGCGAGCATAACTGCGCCGCTTGTCGATGGTGGGAACGTGTTCGTCGAACCACTGGGCCAGCTGCGCATCCCACGGCAGCGGTGGCTGGTCGAGCGCGCGAATCGCCTGTTCCAGCGCGGCCGGGACATATCCGCGGCCACTGCCGGTGTGGTACGCCAACCCCGTCATCAGCGCGCTGCGGTAGTACTCGTCGAGGTCGACGTAACGGCCCGCGCTGCCGGGGTGGGCCAGCGGTTCACCGAGGACATCGCCGAGGCCACGTCCGCGCAGGGTGGCGAGTTTGCGGAGCCTGCGCAGGTCGACGGCGATCCGGTCGTAGATCTCCTCGGCGGAACAGCCTTTCAGCGCCGGGTCGTAGAGCAGACCCTCCGGCATCTGACCGACATTCATCTCGACCAGCCAGCCGTTGACCACATAGTCGCAGGCGATATTGAACAGGTAGTGGTCGCGCCAGTCGGCGCGTTCGCCGTGACGCAGTGCGGCATGCAGCATTTCGTGGGCGAGCACGAACCGCCACTGCTCCTCACCGAATCCGATCAGCGGGTTGACGTAGATCTCGGCGGCTTCGGCATTCACCGCGGCGATCGAAATATTCCAGCTGCGTGCCAGTTCCGCGTCGGCGACGACGGTCATGCCCGCGGCGAGGGCCCCGAGCAACGGAAACGACGATACGAACCAACCGAGCGCGCTGTCCCACGGGGTGCGGTGGCGCAGTACGCCGTCGGCGGTGCGCTCACCGCCCGCGGTGGCCAGCGCCGCACGGGCGGCGGCCGCGATACCCCGCGCGAACCGGGCGGGGTTGTCGACGCGTTTCGCGGTCTCGGCCGAGGTGAGCAGGAAGTCGGCGAACCCGGTGCGCGCGAAGGCATCCGGCACTGCCGTATCGCGCCACCGGGCGGCGGCAGCGTGCTCGTCGGCCAACTCGGGCGTCGGCGGGATGTCGGTGGGGCGGGTGCCGATCTTCATCGTCGTCAGGTAGGTGTCGACGGCGGCACAGCACGCCGCGCGGTAGGCCGGATGCGGTGCGCGCACGTCGCGCCTGCCCTCGGGGTCGCCCGGATCGAGGCCGGTGATGTTGGCGGGCACCGTGTTTCGCGGATCGAGGTGACCGAATCCGGCGTGGAGCAGGCAGTGCGCGAACACCCATGCCCATTCCTGTGCGGTGGCCCGGCGTTTCGGGTGATAGCCCACGTAGCTGCCGCTCAGCCGCGCCCACACCGCACGAGGAGTCCGCTCGTCGAGGCGGTACAGCTGGGTGGCCAGCGGCCGTAACGCCGGGTGGGCGCACGCCGCCTTCCAGCCGTCGTCGACCGCCTGCTGCCACGGATCCGCGACCGTGCGCCGCCTGTGTGCCATGCTCAGCGCCGCGCGGCCAGGCGCGGCAGATCCCGCGACACCTCGATGAGGAACCACGACGGCAGTACCGGCATCCCCTCGGCATCGGAGGCGATCACCAGTTGCGCGCACTCCACCGAGATCTCGGCGAGTTCCACCAGCAGCGACTTGGCGCGCATCACGAAGCGCTGCACCGTCGGCGAGGTGTGCGCGCGGTCGCCGGGGAGATCTTTGATCAACCGGACGCGCATCGTCTCGGACAGGAAATAGAGCAGGTCACGGTCGGCCGGGTCACGCGGCCACCCGGCGTCACCCTTGAGCACCGCGTCCAGGTCGTAGGCGTGGCGGATCGTTTTCACGAAGGCGCGGAAGCCGGAACCGTGGCCGAGGGTGAGCGTGCCCGCGGCGAGGACCTGCAGGGTCGTGTCGTCGATGTCGTCGCCGCAGGAGTGCAGGGCGTCGGAGAGCATGTGCCAGCCGCGCGGCGTGGAGAAAGGTGCCTCGGTTTTGGGCGGCGCCGACCACAGGTGATCGGGGCGCTGGGTGAGGTAGCGGATGATCCAGGGGTGAATGTCGTGGGTGGTGGCCCACTGCAGCCAGTCGTCGACATCGGCGCGCAGGTGCAGGTGCACCATCCGGTTGACCAGTGCCGAGGCCATCGGCCGGGCGAGCGCGTTGTCGGTGGCGCGATTGCCCGCGCCGATCACCACCGAACCGGCGGGCAATTCGTAGGTCCCGATCCGGCGGTCCAGGATCAGCGAGTAGAACGACTTCTGCACTTCCGGTGAGGCGGCGTTGAGTTCGTCGAGGAACAGGCAGTAGGGCTCCGGTCGCGCGATCAGCTCCGGCGGTGCGAAGCGGCTGCGATCATCGACGATCTGCGGGACACCGATCAGGTCTTCGGGGGCGAGCTGGGTGCCGAGGAGCGTGACGCACTCCAGGCCGAGCGAATCGGCGAAGGTCCGCACGAGCGAGCTCTTACCGATTCCCGGCGCACCCCACAGGAACACCGGCCGCACCACCGCGACATGCAGCAGCAATTCCGGTAGTTGGTCCGGTGTCACGGTCACCGATGCTTGCACGCAGGTCCTCCCCTGTTCGATCAGAACAGAGCAGGCTAGCCCGGACGACTCCGGGCCCGCCAGCGAGTTTCGCCGACGGGCCCGGTGTCGATCGACTCCCGAATCAGCCCAGGGCGCGGGCGAATCCGTCGGCGAGCTCGGCGACCTGGGCGTCGGTCATGACGAACGACGGCGAGATCTGCATGGCACCCGCACCGGCGGCCCGGCCCGAGATGCCGTGTTCGCGCAGGGTTTTCACCAGGGCGGGGCCCTCGGACGGGTCGGCGAGCTGCACGGCCGCCACCGCGCCGAGTCCGCTGCGGACCTCAGCGACGCGGGGGTGGTCGGCCAACGGCGCCAACGCGGTGTGGAGGGTGGATTCGAGGCGGGCGGCTTCCTCGAGGAGGCCCTCGCGTTCGACGATGGCGAGGTTGGCCAGGGCCGCGGCGGCCGCGCCGGCGTGGCCACCGTAGGTGTAGCCGTGGCGGAACCAGGTGCCGCCGGCGAAGAAGGGCTCCGCCAGGTGGGGAGCGATGAAGACCGCGCCCATCGGGAGGTAGCCGGAGGTGAGGCCCTTGGCGGTGGTCATCAGATCGGGCTGCAGGTCGAAGCGGGTGGAGGCGAACCAGGAACCGCCGATGCGTCCGAAACCGGTGACGACCTCGTCGGCGACGAACAGGATGTCGTGGTCACGGCAGATCTGGCGGACCTCGGCCAGGTAGCCCTGCGGCGGCGGGTACACCCCGCCCGCGCCGATGATCGGTTCGCAGAAGAACGCGGCGATCCGCTCGGCGCCGACCTCTTCGATCAGGGCGAGCAGGGATTTCGCGTCGTTCCATTCGACGGTGCGGGTGTCGTCCACCAGCACGCCGTAGCCCTCCTTGTTCGGCGCCAGACCGCCGAGCGCGGTGCTCGCGTAATGCATGCCGTGATAGGCCAGACGTCGCCCGACCAGGATTTTCTTGTCGGTGCGGCCCTGCTCGTGCCAGTAGCGGCGGGCCAGTTTCGCCGCGGTCTCCACCGAGTCGGAGCCGCCGGAGGTGAAGAAGATCTTGCTGCCGGGAACAGGGGCGATCGACGAGAGTTTCTCGGCGAGTTCCTGGGTGGGCGCTTCGGTGATGTCGCCGAAGTTGGAGTAGTGCGCGATGGTGCGCAACTGGTCGGCGACGGCGTCGGCGATCTCGCCACGGCCGTGTCCGACGTTGGCGAACCACAGCCCGGCGGTGGCGTCGAGGTACCGCTTGCCCGCGGTGTCGAAGACGTAGGCGCCCTCGCCGCGAGCGATAACGAACGCACCGTCACGATCGACGGCACCCATATCGGCGAATCCATGCCAGAGCGCATTCATGGCACCACATTTACCCCACTGCGCCGACAGGCGCGCACCTGGCCCGCCGCCGGGTCAGCCTGCTGACTTGCGTTCGCGCCACCGAGCGGGCAGATCTCCCAAGCCGGCCATCGCGACCGCGAGCACGACGAACACCACCAGCAACACCACCAACCCGATCGTCAGCGACACGTATCCCTGCGTCCGTGGGTCGATGAACGGGTAGGGGTACCAGTCGACGATCGGGCCGCGGATCAGGCTGTAGACGCCGTAGGCGACCGGGAAGATCAGCCACAGGCCGATCAGTTCGAGGCTGGGGCGCAGGCGTTGCGCCATCGCGACGAACAGCCAGTCCAGCAGCAGGACCAGCGGCACGATGCGATGCAGGACATCGTTGATCCACTTGTCGGTGAGCATCACGTCGACATTGGCCAGCAGAACCGCGTAGACGACCATCGTGATGAGCATGTACAGGGTGACCGCGCCGCGAAATATCTGCCAGCGCGGGCTCTGCGGCGCTGTCAGGCCACCGACGAGCAGCACGATCACAGCCAAGATGTTGGACTCGATGGTGAAGTAGCTCAGATAGTTCGTGAGCGAGAACGTCGCCGAGTCGAGGTTCCGCACCGGGATCCAGACCAGGGCGAGGATTCCGAGCAGCCCGAAACCGAGCCGACAGGCCCTGATCCACCACGCCGTTCGCACCGAATCGCTCATGCTGTGCCCCTTTCGCATGGTCGGGCGGCCCGCCTGGCGACCCGAGGTGCCCGCTGACCGCTCATGCCCGGATCCTCGCATGACGGACCCCCGCTGACCGGGAGTTCGTGTGCGCACGGTCATCGCGTCGCGCGGTGCCGACCGGACGCGCGGACGGTGACGGGCGGGTGCCGTGGTGTGTCGTTGGTCTCCGCGACGGCGCGAGCGGGCGACGCGCGGGAAAACCGGTGGCGGGCTTCGCTAGGCTGGTAGGCGCAATGACCAGGACAGCTAGCACCGGAACCCGCGCGCTGCGCACCCGCCTGGCGGAGGTCTCGCTGCGCGATGAACATCGGCTCCGGCGCAAGCTCGACCGTGCGCGCCCCGACGACCTGCCCGCCGTCGAGGCCGAGATCGCCACCGCCGAGACCCGCGTGGCCAATCGCCGCGCGGCGCTTCCGCAGATCACTTACCCCGAACAACTGCCGGTTTCCGCGCGCCGCGACGACATCGCCGCCGCCATCGCCGCCAACCAGGTCGTGATCGTGGCCGGTGAGACGGGCTCGGGCAAGACCACCCAGATCCCGAAGATCTGCCTCGAACTCGGTCGCGGAATCCGCGGCACCATCGGTCACACCCAGCCGCGCAGGCTCGCCGCGCGCACCGTGGCCGAACGCATCGCCGAGGAACTGGGCACCGAACTCGGCGACGTGGTCGGCTATACCGTCCGCTTCACCGATCAGGCCTCGGATCGCACGCTGGTCAAACTCATGACCGACGGCATCCTGCTCGCCGAGATCCAGCGCGACCGGATGCTGCGCCGCTACGACACGATCATCATCGACGAGGCCCACGAACGCAGCCTCAATATCGACTTCCTGCTCGGGTATCTGAAGCAGCTGCTGCCGCAGCGGCCCGATCTCAAGGTGATCATCACCTCGGCCACGATCGATCCCGAACTGTTCGCCCGCCATTTCGCCGACGCGCACGGCACACCCGCGCCGATCGTGGAAGTGTCGGGCAGGTCGTATCCGGTGGAGTTGCGGTACCGGCCGCTGTCGCTGGAACTGCCCGGCTCCGACGACGACGAGGACACCCGGGTCGTCGACCGCGACCCCACCGACGCCATCGCCGACGGGGTCGTGGAACTGTTCGCCGAGGGCGACGGTGATGTGCTGGTATTCCTGTCGGGCGAACGCGAGATCCGCGACACCGCCGACGCTTTGCGCGACCTGAAACTCCCCCGCACCGAGATCGTGCCGCTGTACGCGCGCCTGTCGGCCGCCGAGCAGCACAAGGTGTTCGCCCCGCACACCGGTCGCCGGGTGGTGCTGGCCACCAATGTCGCCGAGACCTCGCTGACCGTGCCCGGTATCCGCTACGTGATCGACCCCGGTACCGCGCGCATCTCACGCTATTCGATGCGGACGAAGGTGCAGCGCCTGCCGATCGAAGAGGTCTCGCAGGCCTCGGCGCGGCAGCGATCGGGTCGCTGTGGGCGCGTGGCGGACGGCATCTGTATCCGGCTGTATTCCGAGGACGATTTCGAGGCCCGGCCCGCGTTCACCGAGCCGGAGATCCTGCGCACCAACCTCGCCGCGGTCATCCTGCAGATGACGGCGCTGGGGCTGGGCGATATCGAGAGTTTCCCGTTCGTGGAAGCCCCCGACCGCCGGGCCATCCGCGACGGTATCGCCCTGCTCGAAGAACTGGGCGCGCTGGCGCACGGCAGCACGAAATCTGTTGACGGCGAAGCTGATTCGGGTAAGCATCTGGCACTCACGCCGATCGGGCGGGAGATGGCGCAGCTGCCGGTGGATCCGCGGATGGCGCGCATGCTCGTCGAGGCCCAGCGCAACGGGTGCCTCGACGAGGTGCTGATCATCGTCGCGGCGCTGTCGATCCAGGATGTGCGCGAACGACCCGTCGAGCACCAGCAGGCGGCCGACACCCAGCACGCGCGCTTCGTCGTCGAGGGCTCGGACTTCCTGGCCTACCTGCGGCTGTGGGACTACCTCACCGAGCAACGCAAATCGCTGTCGTCCAACCAGTTCCGGCGGATGTGCCGCGACGAGTTCCTGCACTACCTGCGCATCAGGGAGTGGCAGGACCTGCACGGCCAGTTGCGCACCATCGCCCGCGGGATGGGCTGGAACGACGCGGGCACGAGCCGAGGACCGACGGACTCCCGCACCACAGCCGGCGGTGCCGACGGCTCTGGCAATCGCGGACGCCGTGGCCGCGGACGCGGGAACAGCCAACGCGCGGTGGCAGAGCCGAGTGCCGGTGCGGCCGAAACGAACGCCACCGCCGGTCGGGCCGATACCAAGCGCACCGACTCGCGACAGACAGGTGGACGGTCTCGACGCGGCGGTGACACAGCCACGCGTGGGCAGCAATCCGGTGGTGGGTCCTCGGATTCGGCCGACGACGCGATGCCGTGGCCCAGCGCACAGATCCACCAGTCGCTGCTGGCGGGCATGCTCTCGCACATCGGCGTGCGCGAGGCGGAATCGCGCGAGTTCCTCGGGGCCCGCAATGCGAAGTTCATGATCTTCCCCGGGTCGTCGCTGGCCAAGAAGGCGCCGCGCTGGGTGATGGCGGCCGAACTGGTGGAGACCTCGCGGCTGTGGGGGCGGATCGCGGCGAAAGTGGAGCCGGAGTGGGCCGAACGGCTCGCCGGTGATCTGGTGAAACGTACCTACTCCGAACCGCATTGGTCGGCCAAGCGCGGATCGGCGCGTGCCTACGAGCGCGCGACACTGTACGGCGTGCCGTTGGTGACCGGACGTCCCGTCGACTTCGGGCGCATCGACCCGGAACTGTCGCGCGAACTGTTCCTGCGCCATGCCCTGGTGCAGGGCGAATGGCAGACACGGCACGGGTTCTTCGCCCGCAATCGCGCCCTGATCGACGATGTGGCCGACCTCGAACATCGGGCACGGCGCCGCGACCTCCTCGTCGACGACGAAGTGCTGTTCGAGTTCTACGACAAGCGCGTCCCCGCCGATGTCGTGTCGGTGCGCCATTTCGACAGCTGGTGGCGCAAGGCCGAGCGCGATGACCCCGCACTGCTGGACTTCTCGACCGACACCGTGGTCAATGCCGGTGTCGCCACCCTGGACCCGACCGATTTCCCCGACGCCTGGCGCCAGGGTGAACTCAGCTTCCCGCTCACCTACCAGTTCGAGCCGGGCCAGGACGACGACGGCGTCACCGCGCGGATCCCGGTGGAACAGCTCGCGCACGTGCGGGCGGTCGGCTTCGACTGGCTGGTGCCCGGTATGCGTGAGGAGCTGGCTGCCGCGTTCATCAAAACGCTGCCGAAAACGTTGCGGCGCGCGGTCGTTCCCGCGCCGGACTTCGCGTCGGCGGCCCTGCGCGGGCTGACACCGCGCGCCGAACCGCTGCGCACCGGGCTCGCACGGGAACTGTCCCGGCTGGGTGCGGTCACCATCACCACCGACGACCTCTCCCCCACCGCACTGCCCGATCACCTGCGGATGACCTTCGCCGCGGTCGATCTGAGCGGCAAGGTACTGGCCAAGAACAAGAGCCTGCAACAGCTCAAAGCGACACTGGCCGATCAGGTTTCGGCGTCGGTCGCGCGGGCGACCGCCGGTGCCGAGCGTGCGCCCGCGACAGTGTGGACCTCGGAGTCGCTCGGTTCGGTCGCGCCGACCGTGAGCCGCGAAGTCGCCGGCCAGACCGTGACCGGGTACCCGGCACTGGTGCCCGAGGGCGAGGGCGTCGCGGTGCGTGTCCTGAGCTCGCCCGGCGAACAGGCAGCCGCGATGCGAGCGGGCGTACGCACCCTGCTGCTCGCCGCGATCCCCACCTCGACGCGGGCGGTCACCGCCGGACTGCCCGCCCGCGACCGGCTGGCGCTGAGCCAGAACCCCGACGGTTCCCTGGACAAGCTGGTCGAGGACTGCCGGATCGCCGCCGCCGACGAACTGATCGCCAAGGCAGGCGGCCCGGTGCGCTCGCCGGAGGAGTTCGACAAACTGGTGGCCGCCGTCCGTCCGCAACTGTCCACGGCGGTCGTCGCGCTGATCCGTACTGTCGTGCCCGTCCTGGCTGCCGCCCAGCAGGCGCGTGCCGCGCTGGCCGACACCCTCGAAGCCGATATCGCCGGCGACGTGCGTCAGCAGCTCGACGACCTTCTGTTCCCCGGCTTCGTCGCCGAGTGGGGCCGGGTGCGGCTGCGCGAACTCCCGCGCTACCTCCTCGCGGCGGCCCAGCGCCTGGAGTCACTGCCGGGTTCGGCGGTGCGCGACCGGCAGGCGATGGTCGAGGTGGACCGGATGCTCGCCGCCTACGACAAGCTCGTCGCCGCGCTACCCCCGGCGCGCAAGAACGCGCGCGACGTCACCGAGATCTGGTGGATGATCGAGGAACTGCGAGTCAGCCTGTTCGCCCAGAAGCTGGGTACGCCGTATCCGGTGTCGGGCAAACGCATCGAGAAGGCGATCACCTCGATCCGGCGCTGAGACATGCGCTGCCGAGGCGTGGATCAGTCGGTCGCGGCGACCGCGCGCGCAGCACGCATCTCGGTGATCTCGCGTTCGAAATCGGCTGCGCTGGTGAAGGATCGGTACACCGAGGCGAAACGCAGGTAGGCCACCTCGTCGAGGTCGCGCAGGGGGCCGAGGATGGCGAGGCCGACCTCGTGGCTCGGCACTTCGGGAGATCCCTTGGCGCGCACCGCGTCTTCGACCTGCTGAGCGAGCAGGTTCAGGGCGTCGTCGTCGACTTCACGACCCTGGCAGGCCCGGCGCACACCGACGATCACCTTCTCGCGGCTGAACGGCTCGGTCACGCCACTGCGCTTGACCACCGACAGGATCGCGGTCTCGACGGTGGTGAATCGGCGCGCACAGCTCGGGCAGGAACGACGGCGGCGGATCGCGGTGCCCTCCTCGACTTCCCGCGAGTCGACGACGCGCGAGTCGGGGTGTCGGCAATACGGGCAATGCATCCGAGGGTTCCTTCGTCGATGCGCATTTCTATTCCATGGCTCTTGACAGGATACCGGTCAGGATGGCACAACCTGCCACTGCGTGGCCAGGTCCGCGATGATGTCGGGTAGCCGGGCGAGCATCCGGCCCCGGTCGAGCATGACGGTGAACGGTTCGCGATACACCGTCCCCGCGCGTGCCGCGTCGGTCGCGAGGTCGAGATGACGCGGCAGCAGGTCGGCGGCGATGTAGTCCCAGCGGGTCTCCCGGTCGGCCCAGTTGAACGCGGGCAGTGGCGTCCGCAGACCCAGCGGCCGCCCCGCGGCGATCGGCGACCACACCGTGACCGGGGCGTACACGCCGGGGGCGCGGGTGCCGGGGACGGCGGGCTTGCCCGCGACCGTGGTGACGTAGGTGAGCACCCGACCCATCCCGGCACGACCGCGTGCGGTCACATCCCACTGGTCGGCGATGATCTGGTTCTGTTCCCGATCGGCCATCGCGACCAGCGCGTCGCCGCGACCCGCTTCGGTGCCGCCGTCGATCCCGGCCCAGGCCGTCCGCATGCCGTCGTCGAGCAGGCCGGCCGCGGACATCTCCTCGATGCCCGCCATCCCGTCGGCGAGATAGGCCTCGTGCATCGGGACCAGGTCGATGAAGATGTGCTTCTGCATGATCATCAGCCGGGTCTGATACCAGGCCAGGTCGGCGGCGGTCAGCCGAGGGCCGAGGGCCGCCAGACCGCTGATATCGGCCGGGACGCCGGCGAGCAGTTCCGGCGGGGTGGCACGCAACAGGTCGGCGACAGCGTTGCCGAGTTCGTGGATTCCGCCCACGGACACACCGGCGGCGACGTCACCGACGTCGAAGAAGCCGGCGGCGAAGGACGCGCCCGCGATGCCCGCCATGCCCGCCCAGTAGAGATCGGAGCGGGTGGCGGCGAGGCGGAAGTAGTTCACGTACACCTGGCTGAAGGTGGCGGAATTGGCCGCGACGCCACGCTCGGGCGCCCAGGCTTCGAGGTCGATCGCGGCATTGTCGGTGGCGACGACGAGCCAGTACTGGTGCAGCAGCGTCGCGTACCGCGCGGGGTCGATGCCGTCGTCGCGCGCCTGGGTGAGTGCGTCCCGCAGGGGTTGCTGCGCCGAGGGCAGCGCCGGGTGCAGCCCGCCACCGTATTCGCCCACACCGTTGAGCGCGGGGAGATCGAGGTACTCGGTGTAGCCGGGAGCCGCGTGCGCGGCGGGTGCCAGTAGGGCGCCGAGCACCACACCGAGCAGTAGAGCGATCGAGCAGCGGCGCACCGAGACCTCGCATCCGGGTTCGACCGGGGCCCCCGCCCCGATTCAGGATGCTCGTCACCGTAGCAACGTGTTCTAGTTTCAGGGTGTGATTCGTCGATACAGATGATCTCGCACACTGCCGGAACCCGCGCTGAAAATGCTTCCGCGCAGCGATTTTCGACTCATCGCCCCGGCTCGGACCCCGCTCCGGACCCGAACCCGGCCTGCTCCGAAATTCCGGGCGTCGTCGAGTCGACGTGGTCGGCGAAACTACCCGCGCGCACGTGGGCGAGCCCGAGAAAGGCGACGACGATCAGCGCGGTCACCAGCGCCGTCACGGCGAGCGCGGCGAACCCGGCCTTGGCCTGCTCGACTCGATGCAGCGGGTGGACGCCCCGCGCGCGGCCGGTACGCACGGGACCGCGGGCATAGAGCGCGAGATCGCTGTGCGGCGCGCGGTGCCGCGGGCCGCGATCCGCCGCCGGCGGGCGAACGATCTCACGGGAACGGCGCGCCGGTGCGCTGCGGGGCACGGTGGCGAAGGCGAGATCGAGTTCGGCGTCGGTGAGGTCGATCCGCCGGGGGACGCCGACGATGTCGGCGGCTTCGGTCGCGGGCAGGCCGTTCGCGGGTGGGCTCAACTCGCCGGAGCGGACGATACTGCGTGCCACGCTCGCGGACGCGGACGCGACCGGGCGAGGCGAGGCGGGGCTTGCGATGGGCGCGGTCGACGAGGCTTCGACGGCCTGGCGTTCGATGCCCGTCGAGCGTGACATCGCCGATCGAACCACGGCGAAAGGTCGTGGGGTGCGGGCGGACCGGCGGCGGCGGAGCACGGGCTCCGGAGCGGCGGTGGGGTCTGTGGAACGCAGGGCGCTGGTTGCTGTGCTCATCGGAAGAACCTCCGGGGTGGTGTGCTCCGCTGCTGCGAGAAAGTACTGGTGAGGCGGCAATGCCTCCCGCCGTTCGAACACCTGTGCGACGAACTGATGTTCGATTTCTACCAGATCCCCGCGCCGCTGTCAGCACGAAACGCCCGACATGCTCGAACAGATGTTTGATAGTTCGGCGTGGCACGACTAGCCTCGAGATGGCGAATTCGACAACTGGAAGGGCGGGACACGGTGACCCACACAGACGACACGGGTGACGAAAGCGGCACCGGCACCGGCACCGTCACATCGGGATCCGGGACGGATCTCACCGTGCGTCAACGCACGGTCCTCGATGTCATCCGCTCCTCGGTGACCGAACGGGGCTACCCGCCCAGCATCCGTGAGATCGGCGACGCGGTCGGCCTCACCTCTACCTCCTCGGTGGCTCATCAACTGCGCGCCCTCGAACGCAAGGGCTACCTCCGTCGCGACCCGAACCGGCCGCGCGCGGTGAATGTCCGCGGACTCGACGAGGCGGTTCGCTCGGTCACCACGCTGTCCCAGCAGACCGACGAGGTCGACCCGAGCCGCCCGACTCCCACCTTCGTCCCGGTCCTCGGCCGGATCGCCGCCGGTGGCCCGATCCTGGCCGAGCAGGCCGTGGAAGATGTGTTCCCGCTGCCGCGCGAACTCGTCGGCGAGGGATCACTGTTCCTGCTCAAGGTCGTCGGCCAGTCGATGGTCGACGCGGCCATCTGCGACGGTGACTTCGTGGTGGTACGTCAGCAGAATGTCGCCGAGGGTGGCGACATCGTCGCGGCGATGATCGACGGCGAGGCCACGGTGAAGACCTTCAAACGCAGCGGTAAGGACGTGTGGCTGATGCCGCACAACCCGCACTTCGAGCCGATCCCCGGCAACGACGCGCAAATCCTGGGCAAGGTCGTCACCGTCATCCGCAAGGTCTAGCGGCGCGCGGTCGCGGTCATCTCCCAGATCAGCAACTCGGCGGCGGTCACCGCGGTGACGCGGTGGCCGCCGGTCGCTGTCAGGCGGACGGCGTCGCCCTGCTCCAGGGTGCCGTAGCCCTCGTAGTCGGCGGTGCCACGAGCGAGGAAGACGTGACCGTAGGGCGCATCGGGGACGGTGATCGCCTGGCCGGGGTCCAGCCGCGCGACGTGGAAGGCAGCGTGGCGGTTACCGATCCCGATCGCCGCCTCGCCGCGATGGCGCGCCATACCGGACGCCACCGGCACCAGCGCGTTGCGGGCGAGGTCACCCTCGATGTCGAGTTCCTGGTAGCTCGGGGCGACACCCGTCGCGTCCGGCGGGATCCACATCTGCACGACGTGCAGGCGCTCCTTCTCCCGGTAGCCCGCCCCGTTGCGCTCCGAATGCAGGATGCCAGCGCCCGCGCTCATCCGCTGCGCGAGGCCGGGACGGATCACCCCCGAGTGTCCGACCGAATCCTGATGCACCACGGTGCCTTCCAGCACCCAGGTGAGGATCTCGGTGTCGCGGTGCTGATGGGTGTCGAAGCCCTCGCCCGGGTCGACGATGTCCTCGTTGTGCACGAGCAGCAGCCCGTGCGCGGAGTCCTCGAGCACGAAGTTGCCGGTGACCGGGAACGACTGGCGCGAGTCGAGCCATTCGTTGCGCCAGCGCCTGCGGTCGGCGCCGGGCACGACCTGGACCTGTTCCGTCACGATCATCGCCACCCTCTCGTTATCCGGACCCTAGTCCGCATAACTGGGGTAACGATATCGGCGCCGCGGGCATTCCGCACCCGCACGAGCGCGTCTGCCCTGCGGCGCCGATCCAGCCGATCAGGCGGTTGCGGTCACCAGGGCAGCGCGTTGCGCAGGCGGCCGACCAGCGTGCGCCCGCTGTCGCGGTCGCGCTCGTTGAACAGGAACTGCAGTTCTTCCTCGAGGCCCTTGCGCACCACATCACGCAGATCGGCGGACGCACCGTCGATGTCGTCGGCGTCCATCCACGGTGCGGGGTCGATCGGCGCACCCGCCGAGAAGTAGAACCGTTCCGGGCGGGGCAGCGGCGTCGGGCCGACTCCCTTGACCAGCGGCGGGCTCAACTCGGGATTGATCCCGAGCAGGCGGCAGGTCCAGCGCAGCGGCGACATCACCGGGTGCTGACCGTCGACGACGATGTCGTAGGCATCGTCGATGCCGATCATCGCCAGCGGTACGATCGGCACCCCCGCCTGGATCGCCATCCGCGCGAAACCGGTGCGGCCCTCCCACTTCAGCTCGTACTTCTCGCCGCTGCGGCGGATCGCCTCCCGGCCACCGCCGGGGAACACCACCACCGCCTCCCCGCGCTCGAGCAGCGCCAGGCAGTTCGAGCGGGTACCGCGCACCGCACCGAAATGATGCAGGAAATCCCGCACGCCGGGCACCATCAGCACATGCTCGGCCAGACCGCGCACCAGCCTGCCGCGCTGGCGCAGGATCTCCGGCATGATCAGCGGTGCGTCGATCCCGCCGAGCAGATTGTGGTTGGCCACGATCAGCACCGGCCCTTCGGCCGGAATATTGTCCAGACCGTAGAACTTCGGGCTGGTCCACGCCCGCAGCGGCGCGAGCACCGCTTCGAACGCGCGGATGTCCCATTCACTCGGCGCCGGGTTCAGCGGCGCCCCATCCGAGAGAACAGGGTCGCCCACCGCAACCCTGTTCTCCGTCACTTTTTCCGTACCTTGATGGTCGTTCGACATAACACCCTCCTGCTGTCGATATTCGACCATAGCGTTCGAAAATCCCTGTGTCGCATCGACATTTGTCCGCAACCGGCGGGCAAATCAGCGAAAAAGATCAGCTGAGCACCGGTTCCGCGGGACCGGAGTGCGCGTACTCGGACAGGGCGGCGGCCAACGAGTGCGGCACGCGCGCGCGAACCCGGGTACCGCCCTCCTCGTGCTCGGCGGTGACGATCCGGCCGTCCGCGTGGATGCGGGCGAGCAGGTCGCCACGGCTGTAGGGCAGCAGCACACTGATGTCGACATCGAGTCCGCCGAGCACCTCCGAGAGCCGCTCACGCAACTCGTCCACGCCCGCGCCGGTCTGCGCGGAGACGAACGCCGCCTGCGGCAACATGCCGCGCAACCGGGTGAGCTCGTTCGGGTCGGCGGCGTCGATCTTGTTGACCACCAGCAGTTCCGGCGGCGCCGGCGTGCCCTGCTCCCTGATCACATCGGTGATCACCTCGCGGACCGCCTTGATCTGTTCGAGCGGCAGCGGGTCGGCGCCGTCGACGACGTGCAGCAGCAGATCGGCGCCGGTGACCTCTTCCAGGGTCGAGCGGAAGGCCTCGACCAGCTGGGTCGGCAGGTGGCGGACGAAGCCGACGGTGTCGGTGAACACCATCTCGCGGCCGTCGTCGAGCGCGGCCCGGCGGGTGGTCGGGTCCAGGGTGGCGAACAGCGCGTTCTGCACGAGCAGGCCGGCGCCGGTGAGCGCGTTCATCAGGCTGGACTTGCCCGCGTTGGTGTAACCGACGATCGCGATCGAGGGCACTCCGCTCTCGGTGCGGCGCGCGCGCATGGTGTCACGGGCGGTCTTCATCTCCCGGATCTCGCGGCGCAGTTTGGCCATCCGTTCACGGATCCGGCGACGATCGGTTTCGATCTTCGTCTCACCGGGACCGCGGGTGCCGACGCCACCGCCGGCGCCGCCCGCCCGGCCACCGGCCTGACGAGACATCGACTCACCCCAGCCGCGCAGGCGCGGCAGCATGTACTCCATCTGCGCCAGCGCGACCTGCGCCTTACCCTCGCGAGAGGTGGCGTGCTGGGCGAAGATGTCGAGGATCAGCGCGGTCCGGTCGATGACCTTCACCTTGACGACCTTCTCCAGCGCGGTGAGCTGCGCGGGCGTGAGTTCACCGTCGCAGATCACCGTGTCGGCACCGGTGTCGAGAACGACCGTGCGCAGCTCTTCGGCCTTGCCGGAGCCGATGTAGGTGGCCGGGTCGGGCTTGTCGCGGCGCTGGATCAGCGCCTCGAGGACCTCCGAGCCCGCGGTCTCGGCGAGCGCGGCCAGTTCGACCATGCTCCCCTCGGCCTGGGCCGAACTGCCGCTGGTCCAGACACCGACCAGCACCACGCGCTCGAGGCGCAGCTGGCGGTACTCGACCTCGGTGATGTCGGTGAGCTCGGTGGACAACCCGGCGACGCGTCGCAGCGACGAGCGCTCGTCGAGCTGCATCTCGCCGACGGTCGGATCGGCCGCCCAACCGGGCTGTTTCATGCGGGCCGCGTGGCGGGCCAGCGCATCATCGACGTCACCGCGATCGGCGGCGACGTCGGGATCGGCCGCGGTGGTGTGCTCGGCCGATGTGGATTCTGTGGGTTCTACTGGTTTCGTCATACGTTCTCTATGCTGCCACGTCCGGGTGACAGCGTGCACGCGGTTATCGGTGCTACTGCGCGTCCCACCAGGACTGCGACAGCGTTCCCGAGGCCAGCAGGACCGAGGGACCGCGCAACCAGGCACGTCCGTCGGCGATCCCGACACGCACCTGCCCGCCCGGCACACGCACGGTGACCTCGCCGGACTCGGTGCCGATCGACACACCGGCGGCGGTCAGCGCGGCAGCGGCGGCGGCCACGGTGCCGGTGCCACAGGAACGGGTTTCGCCGACGCCGCGTTCGTACACGCGCATGTCGACGCTGTTGTCCGCGTCGAGCGCGGTGAGGATCTCGACGTTCACCCCGTGCGGGAACAGGTCGGGGTCGAAGCCGGGGGAAACGCTCAGGTCGAGTTTGGCGAGCGCGTCGACGGTCAGACTGTCGTCGACGCAGGCCAGATGCGGATTGCCGACATCGATACCGATTCCGGCCAGGGCCCAGCCCGCCAGGGTCGCGGTGGACGGGCCGAGTTCGCGGACGACGCCCATGTCCACCGTCACCTCACCGTCGGTCCGACCGGCGGCGTGCACCACGACCGGACGGGCGCCCGCACGGCTGCCGACGACGTATTCGGTGCGTTGTTCGAGCCCGGTGGCACCGAGGTAGTGCGCGAAGACCCGCACGCCGTTGCCGCACATCTCGGCGATCGACCCGTCACCGTTGCGGTAGTCCATGAACCAGTCCTCGGCGCCGACGCCCTCCGGCAGCGCTTCCAGCACACCGGCGGCGAGCAACGCACCGGCCTTCGCCACGCGCAACACGCCGTCGGCGCCGAGGCCACGCTGCCGGTCGCACAGTGCGGCGACGCGGTCGGCCGTCAGGTCGAGGCGCACCTCGAGGTCGGGCAGCACCACGAAGTCGTTCTGGGTGCCGTGGCCCTTGCTGAATTCGATGTCGGACACGTCGGCCATTCTCCTCTGCGCCGTCGACGGTTTCACTACCGGGCGAAGGTACGCCGCTGCCGGGCGATCTCGTAGAGGCTGATCGCCCCCGCCGACGGCGCGCCGAGCGAACTGGCGGTGCCGCCCATCGGGATGGTGACCAGGTCGTCGCACGCGTCGGCCCAGGCCGAGCTCATGCCGGTGGTCTCGTTGCCGACGACCAGGATCGTCGCCTCGGTGAAGTCGTGGCCGTAGATGGTGCCCGGCGCGTGTTCATCGGTGCCGACGATGCGGGTGGGGATGCCGCGCGCCGCCTGGCGGTCGCGGAATTCGAGCACCTGACCGGGGCCCGCCGCGCGCAGCACCGGCACGGCGAACAGCGAGCCGGTCGAGGCGCGCACGGCCTGCGGGTCGAACTGGTCGGCGCCGTGGCCGGTGACGATCACCCCGGAAGCGCCGAAGGCATCGGCCGAGCGGATCAAGGTGCCGAGGTTGCCGGGCGAGTTCGGGCGATCGAACACGACGACCACCGGGGCGTCCTCCCCTGGCTCACCGGGTGCGTAGTCGGCCAGATCGCGGTGTCGCGACACCGCGACCGCCACGATCTCCGGTGCGCTCGCCGCCTTCTCTCCCAGATCGGCCATGAGCTCGGGCACGAGGCCCACCTGCGGCACGTCGGCGGTGTCGAGGATCTCGCGCGCCCAGCTCGACAGTTCGGGGCCACCGAGCCGGTAGAGCAGGGTTTCCAGCGGCCAGTCATTGGCCAGGGCCTGCGTGATCGGGCGCACGCCTTGCACGAGGAACCGGCCGTCACGATGACGTTTTGTCCGGTTGTTGAGGTATGCCTGCCACACCTGCACCGAGGCGTTGCGGGTACTCACTCGTCGCGTCACTGCGCTGTCCGTCCTATCGGGTCGGTATTCGCTTCGGAGAGCAGGGCCAGCGCGGTCGCGGCGAGCTCGGGATCGGCCCCGTCGACCCAGGAGACCCTGGGGTCACGGCGGAACCACGACCGCTGCCGTCGCACATAGCGGCGGGTGCCGATCAGGGTGCGTTCGCGGGCGTGGCCGAGGTCGTATTCGTCGTCGAGGTAGGCCAGCACCTGGGCGTAGCCGATCGCGCGGCGGGCGGTCTGGCCTTCGCGCAGGCCCCGGTCGATCAGACCGCGGACCTCGTCGACCAGACCGTGTTCGAACATCAGGGCGGTGCGGGTCTCGATGCGGGCATCGAGGGCGACGGTCTCCCGGTCGACGCCGAGAATCGCGGTGTTCCAGCGCGGGGCGCCGATGGTCGGGGCCGAGGCGGCGAACGGGCGACCGGTCAGCTCGACCACCTCGAGCGCGCGCACCATGCGCCGCCCGTCGGTGGGCAGAATGGTCGCCGCGGCGACCGGGTCGGCCTCGCGCAGCGCCGCGTGCAGCGCCTGCACCCCGCCCTCCTCCAGGAGCGCTTCCCAGCGGGCGCGGACCTCGGGATCGGTGGCCGGGAAATCCCACTCGTCGAGCAGCGCCTGCACGTACATCATCGAACCGCCGACGATGACCGGGGTCTTCGCGCGCGCCATGATGTCCTCGACGACGGCGCGGGCCGCGCTCTGGTAGGCGGCGACGGTCGCGGTCTCGGTGACATCGAGCACGTCGAGCAGGTGGTGCGGGATACCGCGTCGCTGGTCGGGCGGCAGTTTCGCGGTGCCGACATCCATCCCGCGATAGAGCTGCATCGCGTCGATGTTGACGATCTCGCCGCCGAGTTCGGTGGCGAGATCGAGGGCGAGGTCGGATTTCCCGGTGGCGGTGGGACCGACGACCGCGATCGGTCTGCTCGTCACTCGTCGATCCCTTCCCGTCCACCCGGTTGCCACACGCTCACGTCGTAGCCGACGCCATAGGGTGCGCCCTGGTACAGGGTACGGACCCGCGGATCGGCCGAATCGGCGGCGAACAGACCGCCGAGTACCTGGTAGGCGGCGCGTCCGTCGACGAGCAGCGCCGCGCACAGGTCCGGCTCGAGCGCGGCCAAGCCTGCCCGCGAACCCGTGCGCAGCGCCGCGTCGAGGTCGTGCTGAACAGCGGTGGCCCGCTCGTCGAGATAGCCGGGCGACTTGACCGTCAACGTCGCGGCACCGTCCGCGACGACGAGCACCGCGCACGGGTCCTGCTCGCTGTCCAGTTCGGCGCGCAGCGCGGCGCCCGCCGCGGCGCAATCGATGGCAGGCGTGCCCGCGGCGAACAGCCGGGCCCGCACCGAGATCCGGGGCGCGGCCTGCTCCCGCAACCATCCGGCGACCAGTACCGGAAGGGGAAGCTGAGCGTCTGCTGGACCGGGGTCCTCGCCCGCCGGGCCGAGCCCGACGACGACGTCGGCGCCGAACCCACGGAAGGTCCCCCGGGTCGCCGAACCGTAGGTCAGGTCATGGCTACCGACTCCGACGACGACCCACCGGTCGGCGGCCTCGGCGAGGGCCGCGGCGGCGTCGAGGGCGGCCGCGCGCAGCACCACGGTCGGATCGTCGGGATCGCTGCCGGACACCGGGACTCGCCCACACAGTTCGGGCACCAGCATCGGCGGCGACGGGACCAGGGCCGCTATCGAGAACACGCGGTAACCGTAGCCGCAGCGCGCACCGGGGCCCACATCCGGCGCGGCGCGGGCGCGCGGCGGTCTGCGAGTGTCCAGCGTAGGGATGCCCGCCGAGATTGCTAGTGTTTTCAGGTGCGACTACCCACGTCGTCCGGGACGAAATCCCAGGAAATCCGCTATTCGATCCTCCGGATCGATGGTTTCCGCGGCTCGAACCGGGTTCAATGGGATGTGCTAGGGCGTAACCAGGCAGCCGTGACGCGCGGCAGGGACGGAGAGCAATGACCGACAGCAACGGAACCGCGAAGCCCACCCCAGGTCCGGCCCCGCGACCGTCCGGTACCCCCAAGCCCGGCGGGAATGCTCCGCGTCCGCCGAAACCCCATGCCGTGAAACCGGCGCCGGGCCCCGATCAACCGCATCCGCACGCCGTGATCGTGCCCAGTGCCACCGACCCGGGCAAGTGGGGTCGCGTCGACGAAGACGGCACCGCCTGGGTGCGGACCGCGGATGGCGAACGGATCGTCGGCTCCTGGCAGGCGGGCGACGTCGCCGAGGGCTTGGCGCACTTCGGCCGCCGCTTCGACGATCTGGCGACCGAGGTCGCGCTGCTCGAGGCCAGGCTGGCCGCGGGGGCCGATGCCCGCAAGACCAAGGCCGCCGCGCTGGCACTGGCCGAGACGCTGCCGACGGCGGCCGTCATCGGCGATATCGACGGCCTCGCCGCTCGGCTACAGGTCATTACCGAACACTCCGAGGAAGCCGCCGCGCACGCCAAGGAGGAGAAGGACCGCGCCCGCCACGAGCACACCGAGCGCAAGGAAGCCCTCGCCGCCGAGGCCGAGCAGATCGCCGCCGAATCCACCCAGTGGAAGGCCGCGGGCGACCGGCTGCGCGAGATCCTCGACGAGTGGAAGTCGATCCGCGGGGTCGACCGCAAGGTCGACGACGCGCTGTGGAAGCGCTATTCCAAGGCCCGTGAGGCGTTCAACCGCCGGCGCGGCGCCCACTTCGCCGACCTCGACCGCGAACGCGCCACCGCCAAGACGCGCAAGGAAGAGCTGTGCGTGCGCGCCGAGGAGCTGGCCGACTCCACCGACTGGACCGGCACCGCCGCGGTGTTCCGCGACCTGCTCACCGAGTGGAAGGCCGCGGGCCGGGCACCGCGCGAGGCCGACGAGTCGCTGTGGCGACGGTTCAAGAGCGCCCAGGATGTGTTCTTCGCCGCCCGCAACGCGGCGGTCAGCGAACGCGACGCCGAGTTCGATCACAACGCCGCCGCCAAGCTGGAACTGCTGGCCGCCTACGAGCACATCGACCCGGCCAACGGCGTGGACGCCGCCCGCAACGCGCTGCGCGAGCTGCAGGACAAGTGGGACGCCATCGGCAAGGTCCCCCGCGAGCGCATGCAGGAACTCGAAGCCAAGCTGCGCGCCATCGAGAAGCGGGTTCGCGACGCGGCCGATCAGCAGTGGCGTCGTTCCGATCCCGAGGCCGTAGCGCGAGCCGCGCAGTTCCGTGAGCGGGTCGCCCAGTTCGAGGAGCAGGCCGCCAAGGCCACCGCGGCGGGCAAGAAGCGCGATGCGGAGAAGGCGCTCGAGCAGGCACAGCAGTGGCGCGAATGGGCCGAAGCCGCAGAGGGCGCAGTCAGCAATCTGTGAGCGCGACAGAAAGAAACCCCCGGCCGATTCGGTCGGGGGTTTTCTTGTCTCGCAGGACTATTCGCCGCTGAGTCGCTTGCGGTCGCGATCCTCGGCTTCGCGGGCCGCGGTGCGACGCTGTTCCTCCGCGGCCAGTTGCACGGCGGTGCGGCTCCACACCACCCGAACCCAGTGGAAGGTGAGCACCATGATCGCGAGGGTGCCCAGGATGAGGCCGATCCCCGGACCCGCGCCCTGGTAGTTGCCCAGGCCCGGGGTCTGGCGGTGCCAGATCGAGAGCACACCGAACACCGAGCCCACGGCCGACCCCGCGCACGCGATCCAGGCCAGAACCCAGCGACGGGTGGTCAGCGCCAGCAGCGAAAAGCCGACACCGAAGACGATGACCAGCCACACGAAGATCCGCGACGGCAGGCCGATGTGTTCGACCCCCGCCGCATCGGTGGCGAGCAGTACGTCGAAGCCGCGCGCCGTACCGGCGGTCGGCAGGACCAGCGAGATCAGCAGCGCGAAGACCGCGCCCGCCACCACCAGCGCTCGCGCGCCGGGGTCGATCTCACCGGCGATGCGGCGCTCGACCGCGTCGAGTTCACCGCGGAATTGTTCGAAATCCTCGTCGTTGCGCGCCGGGTTCACCGCGTGTCCGCTCCTGTCCACAGGCTGGTCGTTGGCGGGTCCCACTGTGCCATCATCGGACGCGCCGTTCGCATCCGACCCACTACGACCGGTAGTAGATTCGTCGTCGCTCACGACGAGCACCCCGTCGAACAGCCGCTCTCGACCGTCTCGATGATCGGCGCGCCGATCCGGGGCAACCCGAGACCGACACCGATCGGCGCCGTTTTGGGCGTGATGCCGCGTTCGTGCGCGTCACCGGCGGCGGTACGTCGATGCGATTTCACCGCGCTGTCGGCTATGAGATGGTGCGGCGCCGCCTCGGTGATGTCGACGGTGACGATGTCGCCCGGCCGGATGCCGGTCACGTCGCCGGGCCGGAAGTGCACCAGTCTGCCGTCGCGCGCACGACCGCTCATCCGCGCGGTCACCGCGTTCTTCTTGCCCGCGCCCTCGGCGACGAGCAGTTCCACCTCGGTGCCGATGAGCGCCTGGTTGTTCTCCCAGGAGACCTGGTCCTGCAAGGCGATCAGGCGTTCGAAGCGTTCCTGCACGACCTGCTTGGGCAGCTGATCGGGCAGGTCGGCGGCCGGAGTTCCGGGACGCTTGGAGTACTGGAAGGTGTAGGCGCTGGTGAAGCGGGCGCGCCGGACCACGTCGAGGGTCTCGAGGAAATCCTCCTCGGTCTCGCCGGGGAAGCCCACGATGATGTCGGTGGTGATCGACGCGTGCGGCATCGCGGCGCGCACCTTGTCGATGATGCCGAGGAAACGCTCCTTGCGGTAAGAACGGCGCATCGCTTTCAGCACCCGATCCGAACCCGATTGCAGCGGCATGTGCAGCTGCGGGCAGACGTTCGGGGTGGCCGCCATCGCCTCGATCACATCGTCGGTGAACTCCGCGGGATGCGGGGAGGTGAACCGCACGCGTTCGAGGCCCTCGATCTGTCCGGTCGCGCGCAGCAGCTGCGCGAACGCGCCACGGTCGCGCGGCTGCTCGGGATCGACGAAGTTCACGCCGTAGGAGTTGACGTTCTGTCCGAGCAGGGTCACTTCGAGCACGCCCTGGTCGACGAGCGCCTGCACCTCGGCGAGCACGTCTCCGGGACGACGATCCACTTCCTTGCCACGCAGTGCGGGCACGATGCAGAACGTGCAGGTGTTGTTGCAGCCCACCGAGATCGACACCCAGCCCGCGTACGCCGACTCCCGCTTGGCGGGCAGCGTCGACGGGAAAGCCTCGAGCGATTCGAGGATCTCCACCTGCGCCTGCTCGTTGTGACGGGCCCGCTCGAGCAGCACCGGCAGCGAACCGATGTTGTGGGTGCCGAACACCACGTCGACCCACGGCGCCTTGCGCACCACGGTCTCGCGATCCTTCTGCGCCAGGCAGCCGCCGACGGCGATCTGCATGCCGGGGCGCCCCTGCTTGACCGGGACCAGCTGACCGAGCGTGCCGTAGAGCTTGTTGTCGGCGTTCTCGCGCACCGCGCAGGTGTTGAACACCATCAGATCGGGCGTCTCTCCGGTGGCGGCCTTGACATAGCCCGCGTCCTCGAGCAGCCCGGACAGGCGTTCGGAGTCGTGCACGTTCATCTGGCAGCCGAATGTGCGAACCTCATAGCTGCGCTGCGCCACAGAGCTGTGCTGCGTCGCGCCCTCAGTCGCGTCCTGAACCGTCGAATCCACCTGTCCAGGGTACGGGCAGCCCTGAGTGTGATGCGCGTCACGGTTGCGTTCGCGCGATAATACGCAAAGGTAACGGGCAGCCGCCGGGTTACCAGCAGGTGTCGTTTCGGCGTGCCGTCACGGCATGTCTTCGAAAGCCGGGCAATTCTCCAGAATGGACATAAGGTTTCTGACCATGACCGACGACGCCGCACCCGCGAACGGGAACGCCGACGCCGCAGCCACCACCGCTGCTCCGCCGATGATCTCGATGCGCAACGTGGACAAACACTTCGGTGAGCTCCATGTCCTGCGCGATATCCACCTCGAAGTGCCCCGTGGGCAGGTCGTGATCGTCCTGGGCCCGTCGGGTTCGGGGAAATCCACCCTGTGCCGCACGATCAATCGCCTCGAACCGATCGACTCCGGTGACATCGCCATCGACGGCGTCGCACTGCCCGACGAGGGCAAGGCTCTCGCCGCGCTGCGCGCCGAGGTGGGCATGGTGTTCCAGTCGTTCAACCTGTTCGCGCACAAGACCATCCTCGAGAACGTGATGCTGGCGCCGACGAAGGTCCGCGGGAAGAAGAAGGACGAGGCGCGCAAGCACGCCCTCGCCCTGCTCGAGCGGGTCGGCATCGCCAACCAGGCCGACAAGTACCCGGCCCAGCTCTCGGGCGGCCAGCAGCAGCGCGTGGCGATCGCCCGCTCACTGGCCATGGATCCCAAAGTCATGCTGTTCGACGAGCCGACCTCGGCGCTCGACCCCGAGATGGTCAACGAGGTGCTCGACGTGATGGTGGCGCTGGCCAAGGAAGGCATGACCATGCTCGTGGTCACCCACGAGATGGGCTTCGCCCGCCGTGCGGGCGACCGCGTGCTGTTCATGGCCGACGGCGAGATCGTCGAAGACGCCGCGCCCGAAACGTTCTTCACCGCACCGAAATCCGAACGCGCCAGGGACTTCCTCGGCAAAATTCTCAGTCACTGACTCGCAGCACCATTGTCACAAGGAGAAGGAAACCCATGAGGATCAATCGTGCGATGCGCGTCGGAATCGGCGCAGCGGCACTGGTATTGGCAGCCACCGTCACCGCGGCCTGTGGTGGCGGTGACAACAAGTCGGCGCTGGACAACGCCAAGGACGGCAAGCTCACCATCGGCATCAAGTTCGACCAGCCGGGTCTGGGCCTGCGCAATACCGACGGCACCTACAGCGGCTTCGACGTCGACGTCGCCAAGTACGTCGCCGACAAGCTCGGCGTGAAGCCGGAGAACCTCACCTTCAAGGAATCGCCGTCGGCGCAGCGCGAGACGCTGATCGAGAACGGTCAGGTCGACCTCGTCGTGGCCACCTACTCGATCAACGACAAGCGCAAGGAGAAGGTCGATTTCGGCGGCCCCTACTACATCGCGGGCCAGGACCTGCTCGTCCCGGCCGCCAACACCGACATCACCGGCCCCGATTCCCTCTCGGGCAAGAAGGTCTGCTCGGTGAAGGGCTCCACCCCGGCCCAGAACATCGAGAAGAACTACCCGCAGGCGCAGCTGCAGACCTACGACACCTACTCGCTGTGCATCGAGGCGATGCGTAGCGGCGCGATCGACGCGGTCACCACCGACAACGTCATCCTGGCCGGTTACGCCGCGCAGTCGCCGGGCACCTTCAAGCTGGTGAACAAGCCCTTCACCACCGAGAAGTACGGCATCGGCCTGAAGAAGGGCGATTCGGAGCTGCGCGGCAAGGTCAACGACGCCATCCAGGCAATGATCGATGACGGTTCGTGGAAGGCCTCGCAGGAGAAGAACTTCGCGGGTACCGGTATCGCGGTGCCGGCACCGCCGACCGTCGACCGCTACTGATCAACCACTGACCATCGGTGGCCCGGGGTTTCCCGGGTCACCGATGCGGTGTTGTCCTGCTGGCTTTCACACCGATCGGAGGACGCGCGTCCGTGTTCGACCTGATCTCGAGGTATGACAACCAAATCCTCGATGCGTTCTGGGTAACCATCAAACTCACCTTCTTCTCGGCGATCGGTGCGCTCGTCATCGGTACCGTCGTCGCCGGCATGCGCGTATCCCCGATTCCGGTCGCGCGCTGGGTCGGCGCGGCGTATGTAGCGGTCTTCCGCAACACTCCGCTCACCCTGATCCTGGTATTCACCTCGCTTGGCCTGTACAGCACCCTCGGGTGGAAACTCGGCAGTGACGAGATCAAGGTCATCAACTATCGCTGGGCGATCATCGGCCTGAGCGTCTACACCGCCGCCTTCGTCTGCGAATCGCTGCGTTCGGGCATCAATACCGTCGCGCTCGGCCAGTCCGAAGCGGGCCGGTCGCTGGGCTTCGGATTCGCCCAGAACCTGCGATTGATCGTGCTGCCCCAAGCCTTCCGGGCCGTGATCGCGCCCCTGGGCAGTGTGCTGATCGCGCTGACCAAGAATTCGACGGTCGCCTCCGTCATCGGCGTCGCCGAAGCCGCGTACCTGATGGGCGCGATGATCGAGAACGAAGCCGCCATTCTCACCATCGGTGCGATCTTCGCGCTCGGCTTCGTCGTCCTCACCCTGCCGACCGGGCTGTTGTTCGGCTGGCTGGCCAAGCGATACGAGGTGGCACGATGAGCGGCGCTTCGGTTCTGTTCGACGCTCCGGGGCCCCGCGCGCGGCTGCGTCACAACCTGTACTCGGTTCTGGTCGTCGTCGTGCTGGTCGGCGCGGGCTGGTGGCTCTACGACGCGTTCGCCGACAAGGGCCAGTTCACCGCGGCCAAGTGGAAGCCGTTCCTCGAGTCCGAGATCTGGGAAACCTATCTCCTGCCCGGTCTGGAAGGCACCCTCACCGCCGCCGTGATCTCGATCATCGGCTCGGTGTTCTTCGGCATGATCTTCGGGATCCTGCGCCTGTCGGACCACGCGTGGGTGCGCTGGGTCGCGGGCACGATCGTCGAGTTCGCCAGGGCGATCCCGGTGCTGATCCTGATGATCTTCCTGTTCGCGGTGTTCGGCGACTACGACCTGTTCCCGTCCGATCAGCTCGCGCTGGCCGCGGTGGTCATCGCGCTGATCATCTACAACTCCGCGGTTATCGCCGAGATCGTGCGCGCGGGCATCAAGTCGCTGCCCAAGGGACAGACCGAAGCCGCCGTGGCGCTGGGGCTGCGCAAGAACCAGCTCATGCGCTTGATCCTGCTGCCGCAGGCCATCACGGCCATGCTGCCCGCACTGGTCTCGCAGATGGTCGTTGTCCTCAAGGACACCGCGCTGGGCTACCAAATCACCTACGTGGAGCTGGTGCGGTCGGGTCAGCAAGAAGGCGCGTCGTTGCAGAACACGATCCCCGCGCTGATCGTCATCGCGCTGATCATGATCTCGCTCAACATGGCGCTGAGCTTCCTGGCCACCACACTGGAAAAGCGGTTGCGGTCGCGGAAGAAGAGCGGTGGCGCGGTGCTGGCCGCCGACTCGATCCTCGCCGACGCCGCGCCCGGCGTGGACATCACCAAGAAGTAGTCCCACCCACGACAATCGGGGCCCGATCCGTCCGGATCGGGCCCCGATTGTCGTTTCCTAGTCCTCGCCGATGAGGCCGAATTCGCGCAGCAGCGGCCCGATCTCGGTGTCGTCGAGCTTCTTCAGCAGTCGATTGCGGACGAACTCAGGTCCGGGCAGGCTCATCTCCTCGCCGTCGCGCAACTTGCTGGTCGCCGCGAGCAGCGACCGGATGTCGTAGGTGGAGCCGAAGACCTCCGGCACTCCCCGCTCGACACCGAGCAGCGTGTAGGCCGCTTCCATACCGGTGCGCACCGAGTACTCGGTGGTGAAGATGCAGTCGCGGGTGGTCTCCGCGAACTGGCCGATGAAGGCGAAGTTCACCGCGCCCGCGGGCACCACGTCGGGGCGGTCACCGGCCTGGCGCGGCATGAAGAACGCGGTGACATACGGCATCATCACCGGGACGCACGTCGCGGCGTCCGCGGCCATCTCCGGGATCTCGGCTTCGGGAACACCCAGGTGGTACAGCCATTCCTGGGTGATCTCCGCACCCGTGCAGTCCTGCATCGACTTCTTCACGAAATCGCCGGGCCGATCGACGAACAGCGCGTACACCCACACCACGATCTGATCGGCGGGCTGCTGCTTGAAGTGCGGCTGCCGGTTCACCGTCCAGCTCATCAGCCAGGACGAGTCCTTCGCCGTCACGATGCCGCCGGTGACCACTTTGCCGCTGAACGGGTCTCGCTTGCAGATCTTCTGGATGTAGCGGGGAATGCGCTCGTCGAGGGTGGTGACCGTGGCCGACTCCCATTTGGTCTCCGGGATGTGGCCGCCGAAGACCTCCGGATGGCCGAACGCGGGGTCCTTGGCGGCGATGCGCCGCCACAGATCCCAGGCCGGGGCAGGTCCCTCGTCGAGCCGGGCGGGAGTGTGCTGATCGCCCTCGTTCGAGTTCTCGGTGAGCGAGCCGATGGTGACGAACAGCAGGTCGTCCGCGGTCAGGTCGACCCCGCCCTCGACGCCCTCGGACACCCAGTGCAGCCGGGTGGCCTGCTTGCGCGGCCCGCTGATGTCGAAGTCGACGTCGGTGACCTCGGTGTCGAAGCGGAATCGCACACCCTGGTCGAGCAGCCACCGGTACAGCGGCAGCACCAGCGACTCGTACTGGTTGTATTTGGTGAACTTCAACGCGGAGAAGTCGGGCAGGCCGCCGATGTGGTGGATGAACCGGTGCAGGTACAGCTTCATCTCCAGCGCGCTGTGCCATTCCTCGAACGCGAACATGGTGCGCCAGTACAGCCAGAAGTTGCTGGCCAGGAAGTCCGGGCCGAACACCTCGTCGATGCGCTTGTTCTCCATCTGCTCGCGGGTGGCGAGGAACACCTTCACGATGTCCTTCTGCGCGCGATCGGTGAGCGTGAACAGGCCGTCGGTGTGCGCGTCCTGGCCCCGTTTCACGGTGGCCCGCTGCAGGGAGAAGTTCGGGTCGTCCTTGTTGAGCCAGTAGAACTCGTCGAGCACGCTGGCGCCCTCGATCTCCATCGACGGCACCGAACGATAGAGGTCCCACAGGCATTCGAAGTGGTTCTCCATCTCGCGCCCGCCGCGAATGACGAACCCCTTCTTCGGTTCCCTGATGCCGTCGAGCGCGCCGCCGGGCAGAGCCAGCCGCTCCAGCACGGTGATCTTGTCGGCCGCCAGCTGCCCGTCCCTGATGAGGAACGCCGCGCCGGAGAGCGAGGCCAGCCCGGCACCGACGAACCAGGCCGATTTGGCTTCCACCCCTTCGGGTTTGCGCGGCCGGGCGAACGCTTCGTAATTGCCACTGCTGTAGTACATCCGTCTCCTCTGTCCGTTCCGGAAAGTCGAGCGGGACTATGCGCTGTAGCGGTAGAACCCCTCTCCGGTGGCGGCACCGAGCTTGCCCTTGTCGATGTAGTTCTCCTTGAGCCAGGCCGCGAGCTTCTTGTGGGCGTCGCTGCCGTTGATCAGGATGTTGTACGGAGTGGTCAGGCCGACGATGTCGAGGATCTGGAACGGGCCCATGGGTGCGCCGGTGGCGATGCGCCAGGTCTCGTCGACCGCGGCGGGCTCGGCGTATCCGCCCGCGGCGAGCTCGATTCCGGAATTCAGGAACGGCACCAGCAGCGAGTTGAGGACGTAACCCGCCTTCTCCTTGTGCAATTCGATCGGCACCATGCCGATCGCTTTCGCGAACTCCACCACGGCCGCGAACACCGCCGGATCGGTCTGCTCGGTGCCCATCACCTCGGCGGTGTTGAACTTCCAGACGTGGTTGGCGAAGTGCAGCGCCAGGAACCGATCGGGGCGCCCGGTGTAGTCGACGATGTCGCTGGGCAGCAGGGTCGAGGAATTCGTCGCGAACACGGTGCGTTCGGGCGCGAGCGCACCGAGCTTGCCGTACAGGTCGCGCTTGATCTCGAGTACCTCCGGCACCGCCTCGATGATGAGGTCCGCCTCGGCCGCCGCGGTGGCCAGATCGGTGGTCAGGGTGATGCGCGCCGCGGTCGCCGCGGTGTTGCTCGCATCGGCGCCTGCCACGTCCTGCTGATACACCGCGGCGAGTCCATCGAATCGGGTGCGTGCGGCGGTGAGCGCCGCGTCGTCGATGTCGTAGGCGGTGACGTCGAACCCGTGGAAGGCGGTCTGGAAGGCGATCTGGGATCCGAGCACCCCCGTCCCGAGGACTGTCACCTTGCGGAATTCGATGGTCATGCGTCAGCCTCCCAGTCTGGACGCGGGCACCCCCACCGCTGCGCGTCCTGGTTTCCGGTGTCTCTACCGCCGTCCATCATGGACCGAGAAGCTGAGGCGTTGGTGTGAGCGACCCACGCGTTCCGGACATCTCGGGCAGATACTGGTAACAGTTCGGCAAACCGGCACAGTGGGTCAGCCGGCGGTGACGAGGCCCTCGGCGACCATCCAGTCACGGGCGACATCGGCGGGTTCGCGACCGTCGATGTCGACCTGACGGTTGAGTTCGGTGATCACCTCGTTGGTGAGGCGGGCGGAGATCGGCGCCATCACCTGCACGGCCTCGGGGTGCGCGTCGGCGAAATCGCGGTGCATGACCAGCGACGCGTTGTACTTCGGGAAGAACGCCTTGTCGTCTTCGAGGAGCACCAGTTCGAGCGCGGGGATGCGGCCGTCGGTGGCGGCGACCGAGCCGAAGCGGCACTGCTTCGCGTCGGCGGTGGCCTGGTAGACGAGCGCGTCCTGGACGATCTGGCGCTGGGCCTTGCCCGGGTCGATCCCGTAGGCGGCAGCCAGACCGGGATAGCCGTCCGGGCGGACGTTGAACTCGGTGCCGACGCAGGTGGCCGCCGCAGCGGGATCTTTCGCGAGGAGTTTCGCGTAGTCCGACAGCGTGCGCACGCCGGTTTCCTCGGCGGTGCCCTTGCTCGTGACCAGGGCGTAGGTGTTGTTCATCGGCGCCATCGCCGCCCAGACCATGTTGTGTTCGGCCAGGTCGGCGTCGCGGACCGCGTCGAACTGCGCCGCCTCGGTGGGGATCGGCTTCTCCTTGCCGAGGTAGTTGATCCAGCCGGTGCCGGTGTAGTCGTAGGCGATGTCGATCTGGCCGTTCAGTTGCGCGTCGCGCAGGCTGTTGGAGCCTTGGATATTGGTCAGGTCACGCACATTCGCGCCCGCGGCCGTCAAGGCGAATTCGATCATGTAGCCGAGGATGTTGGCCTCGGTGAAGTCCTTGGAGCCCACCGTGACCGCGACACCGTCGAGTTCCGGCACCGGCTCGATACTGCCCGGTCCCACGGGCAGCGGCACCGAACCGCCCGACTGCAGACCGCAACTCGCGAGGACCACGACGCTCAGCACCGGGACCAGTCCGCGCAACAATCCGGTGAATCTCACCGCAACCCCCTCGGACCGAGAAACTGTTCGGCCAGCGCGCCCAGCCAGTCGACGAACAGCGCCAGCGCGACGGCGAGCACCGCGCCGAGCGTCAGAGTCACGGTGTCGCGCAGTTTGTAACCGGTGTCGATGAGAATGCCGAGTCCACCCGCACTCACCATGAACGACAGGGTGGCGGTGCCGACGGCCAGCACCAACGAAGTCCGCAGGCCGGCCAGGATGTAGGGCACCGCGAGTGGGAACTCGATGCGGCGCAACACGAGTCCCGCCGACATGCCCTGTCCCCGGCCCGCGTCTATCAGGGCGGGGTCGACCTCCTGGTAGCCCAGGATCGTATTGCGCAGCACCGGCAGCAGCGAGCAGAACGCGATCGGCGCGACACCCACCCAGAACCCGGTGGTGCGGGTGACCAGGTAGCACAGCACGATCAGGCCGATCGCCGGCGCCGATGCCCCGATATTGGCGATGCCGACGAAAATCGGGGCCAGACGGCGGAATCGGTGCCTGGTGAGCAGTGTCCCGAGCGGCACGGCCAGCACCACGACGATGAGCACGACCGCCGCCGTGATCAAGATGTGCTGCCAGGTCACCTGGGCGACATTGCGCACGCTGATGCTGGCCTGCTGGGTGACGGTGAGATCGCGCCGGAACGCCCAGACCAGCACCCCGACGGTGAGGATCAGCACGATCACCGGCTGAGCCAGCAGGCGGAGGTATTCCGCGCGACGCTGGGTGGCGGGGGCAGCGGTCGCGGCGGGGACGTCGACGATCGAACGCGAAGAGGTGGCAACAGAATTCGTCACGATATCGATCTCCTCACCCGGTCCGATTCGACCAGTGACCGTAGCGCTGACCACTGTGCTCCGACACCACGGACACCCGGGATCTGGTTGGTTCGGCTCGCCGACACCGAGCCGGCGAGAACCAGGCACACCCTGTGTGGACCACGATCATGCGCGGCACAGCCTGCGGGCACCGCAGGTTCGTAGGAGGCCGGCCATCGATGCGATTCGGTCGTCATGCCGGCGCCGATTCGGTGGCGGCGAGGTGGTTGATGAGGGTGTCGACGGTGACTGTTCCGGCGTAGGTCCCGGTGTTGTCGACGACGACGGCGGAAGCGGTGCGTTCGGTGAGCAGCGCGGCCAGCGCGTCTTGCAGCGTGGCGTCGGCGGGGAGGGTGGCGCCGATCGGGGTGCCGAGGTCGCGCGGCGAATCCGCGTGGGCGAGTTCGTCGGTCGTCACTCGCCGGAGCGGGCGGCGCTGGGCGTCGAGGACGATGCCCCAGGCGCGGTCCGCGTCCCGCAGGGCGGCGGTGAAGGCCGCGGGGGTGGTGTCGTCGGTGGCGGTGATGCCCTGGTCCAGGTCGAGGTCGGCGAGGACGGTGAGGCCGAGGCGGTCGATGGTGGCGGTCGCGCCGACGAACCCGGCGACCGTCTCGTCGGCGGGGGCCGCCAGGATCGCGGCGGGGGTGTCGTATTGCAGGATGCGGGAGCGGTCGCCGAGGACGGCGATACGATCGCCCAGCTTCACCGCTTCCCCGAAGTCGTGGGTGACGAAGACGATGGTCTTGCCGAGTTCGCTTTGCAGCCGGAGCAATTCGTCCTGCAACAGCCCACGGGTGATCGGGTCGACGGCGCCGAACGGCTCGTCCATCAGCAGGACCGGCGGGTCGGCCGCCAGTGCCCTGGCCACACCGACGCGCTGCTGCTGTCCACCGGAGAGCTGGCGGGGGTAGCGGTTGCGGTAGGTGCCGGGGTCGAGGCCGACGAGGGTGAGCATCTCGTCGGTGCGCTCGGCGGTGCGGCGGCGGTCCCAGCCGAGCAGGCCGGGCACCGTGGCGATGTTCTTGGCGACGGTCATGTGCGGGAACAGCCCGGCCTGCTGGATCGAATAGCCGATGCCGCGGCGCAATTCGTCGGCGTCGATCGCGCCCGCGTCGCGGCCACCGATGGTGACGGTGCCCGAGGTGGGTTCGATCAGCCGGTTGATCATCCGCATGGTGGTGGTCTTGCCGCAGCCGGACGGGCCGACCAGCACCACGATCTCCCCGGCCGGGATGGTCATGGAGACCTCCTCGACCGCGGGTTCGGGCTGCTCGGGATAGCGTTTGGTGACCCGGTCGAGGACGATCTCGACCCCGGAGACCGCGGAAGCGCGTGCCGCGTTGGTGGTTTCGATGTCAGTCACGAATTCCCCTCGGAATAGTGAGCCGTCCGAGCAGAACCAGGACGCCGTCGAGTGCGAGTGCGAGCACGACGATGAGGACGGTGCCGGTGAGTGCCTGCGGCACCGCGTTCGGGCTGCCGAGGCGGGAGAGTCCGGAGAAGATCACGTTGCCGAGGCCGGGCCCCTTCGCGTAGGCCGCCAGTGCCAGGATGCCCATGATCATCTGGGTGCTGACCCGCATTCCGGTGAGAATGGACGGCCATGCCAGCGGCAGTTCGATCTTGGTCAGCAGGCGCAACCGGTTCATCCCGACACCGCGCGCGGCATCGGTCACCGCCGGATCCACCGACGACAACCCGAGCACCGTGTTCCGCAGGATCGGCAACAGCGCGTAGAGCACCAGGGCCACGATCGTGGGCCCGACGCCGAGCCCGAGAAACGGAATCAGCAACCCGAGCAACGCGAACGAGGGCACCGTCAGAATCGCCCCCGCCATCGCGGTAGCGGCAGCTGACCCGAGCGGACTTCGATACACGAGTATCCCGAGTGCCACCGCGATCACGGTCGCCAGCACCAGCGACTGCACCACCGCCGACACATGCAGATAGGAATCGACCAGCAATTGCTCACGCCGGTTCACCACGAACGACCACAACGCGTCCAGGGTCCACCTCCCCGTCGTTCGGCGGCCGCCTACGGCCCTGCTCCCCGGATTTCCCACCCCGAACCGGGTGAAACATCCCTTCCCCACATCCGCATCGTCACCGACGCGGCGAATCAGCCTGCGCTGAAACAGGTTTCGCCGAGCGTGATCATCTTACGCGCCGCGTACCGCCCTCGCGGCAGTTCGGCGCTTGTCTCCGCGGACCTCACCGATCCGCCTGCGACAGTTCCGCTTTCACCACCGCGAAGGCCGTTGACGAGCTGTAGCCGCGGCGGGCGAGCATGTCGACCAGGCGTCGTGTCGCCTTGGTGCGGTCCAGATCGGCGGGCATGGAACGGAGTTTGCGCCGAACCAGGTCGATCGCGGCCTGTTCGTCGCCGGGAGCCGGGCGCGAGGGGCGGGCGCTATCCGCTTCGTCCGTCTCACCGGCGGTTTCGTCGGCGTCCGAAAAACCAGCACTGCGCGACAGCGAACGGCGTGTCCGCCACGAGCCACCTGCCGCGTCGGTAGGTGGCGCCTGCTCCCCCTCGCCGGCAGCACGAGGGGGGCGGGGCGCGGTGCGTTCGAACCCCGCTTCGTCCAACTCTGCGGTGACGACGGCGAAGGCGGTGGATTGGTCGTAGCCGCGGCGGGCCAGCATGCCGACGAGTCGGCGGACTGCCTTGTCGCGTTCTATCTCCCGGGGAAGGGTGCGTAGTTTTCGGCGGACCAGGTCGGCGGCGCGAGCGTTTTCGGCGTCGTCGGTGACCATCGACAACGCCTCTTCCGCGTCGCTCGGGGCGACGCCCTTCTCGCGCAATTCACGGTGGAGAGCCTTCTTGCCCCGGCCGGAGTAGGTGTGTCGTTCGTGGACCCACTGTTCAGCGAACGAGGCGTCGTTGATCAAGCCGATCTCGGTGAACCGCTCGAGAGCGGCCTCGGTCACCTCGATACGGAAGCCCTTCTCGCCGAGTCGTTTCTCCAATTCCGCGCGGCTGCGAGCACGTACCGAGAGCAATCGCAGGCACACGTCCTTGGCCTGTTCCAAGGTCGCATCGGGACGGTCGCCCGGGGCGAGCCGGCGTGCGCCGGCCCGCCTGTCGGGCTCTCCCGGCTGGGATCCGGCCGCCACCGGATCCGCCTGCCGTCCGTCGTCACCACCGACGACGGTCGACAGGGAGACTTCGTCGCGCCGCGCGGACTTGCGTTCGCGTCGTGCGCCGCGGGGTCGTCGCCGACCCTCGCTCCCCCACTCTTCATGATCATCACCAACCCGCGCAGCGAAACGCGGTGGTTTGTCACCATCGGTGAATCCGGTCGGGTGCGCGCGCTGCGGATCGCCCGCACCCGACCGAATCCTCTCCGCGTCCGGGTCGGCTCGTGTGTCACGAGCCGACCGGACGAGTTCATCGGCCGTGCCCCTGCCGCGCCCTACCGCGGGCGGTATGACCGGCTCCGGCTCGACCTCGATACCGAGGCGAGCCAGCTGCCTGCGCATCTGTTCGACCGGGTCGGCCGAATCGCGGTGGCCGCCGGGGCTCGGCGTGGTCATCGGCTCAGAAGTCGGCGGGCGCGTCGGCCTCGGCGGTCAGGACGGCGCCGATGCCCAGCTTCTCCTTGATCTTCTTCTCGACCTCGTCGCGCACGTCGGTGTTCTCCAGCAGGAACTTGCGGGCGTTCTCCTTGCCCTGGCCCAGCTGGTCGCCCTCGTAGGTGTACCAGGAGCCGGACTTGCGGATGAAGCCGTGCTCGACACCCATGTCGATGAGCGAGCCCTCCTTGGAGATGCCCTGGCCGTAGAGGATGTCGAACTCGGCCTGCTTGAACGGCGGGGCGACCTTGTTCTTGACCACCTTCACGCGGGTGCGGTTGCCGACCGCGTCGCTGCCGTCCTTGAGGGTCTCGATGCGGCGCACGTCCAGGCGGACCGAGGCGTAGAACTTCAGCGCTTTACCACCGGTGGTGGTCTCCGGGGAGCCGAACATGACGCCGATCTTCTCGCGCAGCTGGTTGATGAAGATGGCGGTGGTGCCGGAGTTGCTGAGCGCACCGGTCATCTTGCGCAGCGCCTGGCTCATGAGGCGGGCCTGCAGGCCGACGTGGCTGTCGCCCATCTCGCCTTCGATTTCCGCGCGCGGCACCAGGGCGGCGACGGAGTCGATGACGAGGATGTCGATGGCGCCGGAGCGCACCAGCATGTCGGCGATCTCCAGGGCCTGCTCACCGGTATCGGGCTGGGAGACCAGCAGCGCGTCGGTGTCGACGCCCAGCTTGCGGGCGTAGTCGGGGTCGAGGGCGTGCTCGGCGTCGATGAAGGCGGCGACACCGCCCGCGGCCTGGGCGTTGGCGACGGCGTGCAGCGCGACGGTGGTCTTACCCGAGGATTCCGGGCCGTAGATCTCCACGACGCGACCGCGCGGCAACCCACCGATACCGAGCGCGACGTCGAGCGCGATGGAGCCGGTCGGGATGACCGCGATCGGCTGGCGGGTCTCCTCGCCCAGACGCATGACCGCGCCCTTACCGAAGCTCTTCTCCACCTGCGCCAGTGCCAGTTCCAGCGCTTTGTCGCGATCGTAGGCCTGCGGTGCCATGATGTGTGCCCCTTCTCGAGGTGAGTGTCTCTCTGGTTGGCGCCCACAGTAGAGGCCGGCACCGACAAGTTCTGGCGCCCAGGTTAGTCGAACACCCATTCGAGTCAAGCGACGCGCCCGGCAACACGCGAAGCAGCCGCTCCGACCAGCAATCCGGGAGCGATACCGGTCGTCAGCGCTGCGGCAGCACCGAGTCGTCGCCCTCGGCGCGTGGCCCGAAGATCCGCCGCTGCGACTGTTCGATGCGCACGTCGTTGATGCTGGCCTCGCGCCGTGCCATCCGCCCGTCCGCCGCGAACTCCCACTGCTCGTTGCCGTAGCTGCGCCACCACTGCCCCGATTCGTCGTGCCATTCGTACTGGAAGCGCACGGCGATGCGGTTGTCGTGGAAAGCCCACAGATCCTTGCGCAGCGCGTAGCCGTTCTCGGCCGACCATTTACGGGTGAGGAAGTCGACGATCGCGGCATGGCCGGTGAAGAACTCGTCGCGGTTGCGCCAGACCGAATCCTCGGTGTACGCGGCGGCGACGCGTTCGGGATCCCTGGTGTTCCAGGCATTTTCGGCGGCGAGCACCTTCGCGCGCGCGGAGTCGAGATCAAAGGGTGGCAATGGCGGACGCATGGAAGACCTTTCGATGTGATCAGGGGTTGTTCGGGGAGAGCTCGGGCGGCCCCCAGCGCACAGCGAGCGCACCGGGCCGTTCGATCGCCTCCTCGACGGTGAAGTCGACAGCACACTGCGCGCCGGTAGTGAATGCCGCGCTGTCCCAGACTAATTCGGCGCGGCCGGTGAGCTGCAGCAGCGCGCCGGTCGACCAGTCGGCGACGAGCAACCCACAGCGCGGTTGCACGGCGAGGTTGCCCAGCGTCATGAACATCGAGTTGCCGCGATAGTCCGGCCAGCGCAACCGGGTCGGCGACAGCACCTGCAGAAAACCGGGATTGCCACCGCGGTGTGAGGCGTCGGCGTGCCCGTCACTGTCGGCGGTGGCGACGAAGAAGGTGTCGGCGGCCCCCACCATCTCGACCGCGGTGGGCGTGAGCGCCGTGCCACGCCACACCGGGCCGGGCTCCCCGGCGGCGGACACCTCCCGAATCTGCCTGCGCGAGATGTACTTCGGGCAGTTCGCGTAGACCTGCTCGGTGGTGATCCGCAGTCCACCGTCGCGCACCACCGATGTGCCGTTGACGCGCATCCGCCTGCGGCGCTGCGGCTGCAGGGCGATCAGCCCGACGTCGACGTCACCCGCCATCGCCGCCGAGAGCGGATCCGACGTCTCGGGCAGCGTGTCGATGTCGATGGTCGCGTCATCGATCGCGTGCACGAACCCGGCGGGACCGGTGAGCGGGCTCGCCCACAGCCGCCCCGCCGGATCGGCGGCACCGAGCACCACCATCGGCTGCTCGGCCAGGAAGGACGCGGCGACCGCCGGAATCCCGGTTCGGATCGAACGGCCGACGCGAGCAGCCGCGTCGGCCTGCCCCAGGCGTTGCTGCACAGCCAGTTCTCCGGAGTGAAACATCCTCACCCTCCCTGTTTACGACGTGAATTGCCCGTGGGTCAGAAGAATCCGCACGTCGGGGCGGGTCCGGCCGGCGCGGGAGCGGTATCGGCGCCCAGCGGCGCGAACACCTCGAGGCGAATGCCATCGGGATCGGCGAAGAAGATGCCACCGGAGGACGCGCCCTCACCGTGGGCGACCACCCCGTCGTGGAAGAACTCGGCATCGACCGCGCGCAGCGCCGACTCGACGGCCCGCACCGTGTCGACGTCGTCGACCTGGAACGACAGGTGATGCAGGCCCGGCGTGCTGGTGGAGAACTCGCCGCTGCTCTGCTGCCACAGCGTGAGCACCAGCGCACCGCCCCGGCCGAGGAATGCCCAGCGCCGTTCGCCGTCGGCGCCGGTACCGAGCTGTTCGAAGCCGAGGCCACGGCGGTAGAAGTCGACGGAACGGTCGAGGTCGGCGACGTTGAGTCCGATATGACCGGTGGTGAGCACAGGTGCGGCGACGGTGGTCATGGTTTCCTCCCGGAATGTGTAACTGTCTATCGGTTGTTGAACAGTTAGAACATAGAATGAGCCCACCCGCTTCGTCAACCCTTGAAATACTTTTAGACAGTTAGGAGGGGTGTGTTGATAACCTCGGGCATGCGCGATCCCCGTCCGCACACCGGCGAACCCCCTGCTCTCGACCTGCTCAACACCCGGTGGGCGGGCGCCGAACCCGGCGACCTGCTCGCCGATCTCGACGGGCTGCGCACCTGGCTGGAGCTGCTCGGGCTCGCCGATCGCGTACCCGCCGACAACCACGCCCTCACCGCGCTGCACACCGCGCGCGCAGCCGTGCACGACGCCGTCACTCGCGCCGACCACACCGCACTGAACAAGGTCCTCGACCACGGGCGAATCCGGCGCGAGCTCACCGACGAGGGGCCACAGGACATCCCCGAGGTCGACGACCCGGCGTGGCTACCCGGCTGGCTCGCCGCCGACAATCTGCTGCACCTGATCGCGCAGGCACCGCAGCGGATCCGCCAATGCGCGCATCCCGACTGCGTGTTGTTCTTCTACGACACGTCCAAGAACGGCACCCGCCGCTGGCATTCGATGGCGACCTGCGGCAACCGCACCAAGGCCGCGCGCCACTACGCCAAGACCAGCTGAGCAGCGCCTCGTCAGAACAGTTCGTCGAGCAGCCGGTAGTAGTCGAGCTTGACGCGGTCGGGTTCGGTCAGGCCGTAGGCGGTGTAGAAGGCCGCGACCGCCTCGGTGCCGAAGTCCCCGGCCAGGTCGCGCTCGGCCAGCGCCAGATCGCGATAGCGGTCGCCGGTGCCCAGCGTCGCGACATCGATGAGCAAGCCGCCGGTGAGCACATTGCCCGGCGTGAAATCGCCGTGCGTGACGACCAGATCCTCGGTGGCCGGGCGCCGCTCCCGCAGGCGCTCGAGTATCGCGGCAGGTGAGAGGTCGCGATGATCGTCGTCGAAATCCGTGGGGTCGACGAAGCCCTCGACCACATGGCGGTGGGCGCGGGCGAGGCTGAGATCCAGACCACCCGCGAAGGGGCAACTCGGCACCGGGAGATCGTGCAACGACCGCAGGGCGCGGCCCATCTGGGCACCGACTTCGGCCGGATCGGTCTGTCCGGCGAGCGATCCACCGGCATCCGCGAGAACGAGAACATCCTCGGCGAACGCGACCACGTCCGGCACCGCGATCCCGTTGTCGCGCAACCACGTCAGCCGGGCGTGCTCGGCCACCGCCCGCGGACCACGCTTGATCCAGTACTCACCCGACCGCACCAGGTTCCCGTCACAGCCCTCGTGATCGTCGGACCACTCCGGCACCGGCCCGAGGAGCTCCTCGATCACCGGCGGCAGCGGCACGGCCAGCTCGTCGAGATGGTCGAGGGCCGCGCGGGTGGACTCGATGAGTTCGGAATCGCCGTCGGCCACCCGCAGCCGCATGGCCTCGTTGAGCAGCTCGCGCGCCTCCAGCGGACGGTGCTGTTCGGCCAGTGACTTGCCCAGGTGGTGGGCGGCGAAGGAGACGAGCTCGGGGTCGAGCGCGCGGCTGGCGTGCAGCGCCCGGCGGTAGAGGATCTCGGCGTGCCCCGGCTCGCCGTGATAGCGGTAGACATCGGCCAGGTTGATCCAGACGGTGATCCGGCGCCGCTCGGTGTCGGCCAGTTCCAGGGCCTGATCGAGCCGGTCGAGGGCCTCGTCGTAGCGCCCCAGCAGCATCAGCGCGATGCCGAGCCTGCGCAGGCCGGGAAAATCGTGCGGGTCGGCGAGGGCGACCCTGGCCGCGAGGGTTTCGGCGTCGACCGGGATCATCCGCAGCCGCTCGTCGAACCGATACGGTCGCGTGTCCGGGTTCTGCGCTGTCACGGCCATTTCCTGGTCACCACCGGTTCGGAGGTACGTCGAAGTCGGCACACAGCGCCCGCCAGACGTCGCGTGGGTCGACACCATTGTCGATCGCCACCGCCCCCGTGCGCCCCAGCTGGGGTATCACGTGATCGGTCAGCATGGCGTCGGCGCGCGCCACGCCGAACTCGGTGTGCATCAGCTCCTGGAATTCGGTCAATCGCACGTTGCCCAAGATACTCGCGCCGGACCAGAGCCGACAGTGCCCCGCTCAGCGCACCTCCGTCGCGACACCCAGGATCGTCCGCGCGCACCCTGCTCAGGGCCACTCTCCGACTCGTCTGAGCGAACGCCCAGAGACGCACGACGGACGGGATCCGGCGGCAAACTACCGCTTTCGCAGCGTCGTGACAGACCGGGACCAGGCCCTCGAACTCGGCCGGACCGGGGTCGAACTACCGCTTCGCGGCGTCGTGACAGATCTGGACCGGGTCTTCGACTTCCGCCAGACCGGCGGCGGCGTGCCGAGCCGCTTCGGCATAGGCGGGGTCGTCGAGTACCTGACGCACCGCGGCACCGACCGCCTCGGGCGTGAGCGGTCGCACGAGCACCGAACTGCCCTGTCGCACCGCCCGATTGGCGAGTTCCCACTGGTCACCGCCGCCGGGGACGGTCACCACCGGGACGCCCGCGGACAGGGATTTGGCGAGCAGGCCGTGGCCACCGCCGCCGACGACGACCGCGGCGTGCGTGAGCAGTTCGTCCTGGCGGCCCAGGCCGGCGGTGGCCCAGTCGGGAAGATCGGCGGGCGGCGTATCGAGGGTCGAGATGGCCGCGCGCACACCGAGTCCGGCCAGGCCGGACAGGACGATATCGGCCATATCGGCGACGCCGGTGTGCGCGGTCGACGGCGCCACCATCACCAACGGCGCATCGCCGGGGGGCAGCGCAAGCACGGCATCGGTCGGTTCCCACAGCAGCGGCCCGACGACGTGGGTGTCGGCAGGCCAGTCCGGGCGGTCCATCTCCAGCGCGGGCAGGGTGGCGACCAGGCGCGCGGCGGGACCGGGGTCCTCGGCGGGCAGGCCGATGGTTTCGCGGGCCGCCGAACGCTGACGATGTCCGTTGCGGACCGCGCGCGCGGTCATCGTGCGCAGGACACCGTCGCGCATCCGGCCACGCATACCCTCCCCCGGCGCCAGGCCACTACCGATGGGCGGCAAGGCTTTCGACGGCAGGTAGAGCGGGTGCGGTGACAACTCGACCCACGGCAGGCCCAGCCGTTCGGCCGCCATCCCGCCGCCCGCGGTGAGGACGTCGGAGACGATCAGGTCGGGCAGCATCGCGCTGAGTTCGGGCAGGTTCTCGGTAGCGATGTGGGCGGCGCGCTCGTGGATCCGGGCCCCCGCGTCGGCGTCGTCGTCGGTGGGGCGCGGCGCGAGACCCTTGAGCTTGCGCACGCTGAGCCCCGCCGAGCGCGCCTGATCCAGCCATCTCGGCCCGGTGAACAACACGGGTTCGTCGCCCGCGGCCAGCAATCGCAGGCACAGCGCGATCGCGGGAAACGCATGCCCTGGATCGGGCCCGGCCACCACAGCTATTCGCATCCGCCCACCCTGCCATACCGCCAGACCCCGCCCACCTCGGACGACCGATCCACGATTTCTGCGCTACCTTGACCGCCGCGAGACCGATCCGTCCGAGCGACACCATCAGGAGCGAGCACGTGCGACACCCCGGAATCGACACCGTCGACGACCTGTTCGCGCTGCTCGAGCGGTGCGCCGGCGCCTGGGACACCGCGGACCGCACCGGCGACCCGGTCGACATCCTCGATCACGATCGCCAGTGCGCGCAGTTGCTCCGCCGCGACTTCCCCGATGACGAAGAACTCCAGGTCGCGGGTCTGCTGCACGACATCGGCCATGTACTTTTCCCCGGTGACGACGCGGGCCACGGCAGGCACGGCGCCGAGGCGGTGCGTGCGCTGCTCGGCCCCCGGGTAGCGCGCCTGATCGAACTCCACGTGACCGCGAAACGCTTTCTGGTGGCAACGGATCCAGCACACGCGGCCGGGTTGTCGGCCTCGAGTCACCGCACGCTCGTCGCACAGGGCGGCCCGATGACGCCCACCGAGACCGATTCGTTCCGCGCGGACCCCGACTTCGCCGCGGCCCTGGCGCTGCGAAGGGCCGATGACGCGGGCAAGGTGGTCGGCCTACGGGTCGCGCCGCTTCAGGAGTGGCGGCCACTTGTCGAGCGCGTCGCGGCCCGACGGCTCTGATGGCGACGACACCCAGTGCCCTTGCACCGCAACATCATCGATGCACGAGTCGCTGATCAGCCGCCGAAGGTGAACAGTTCGAACCCGACGGCGTGTTCGGCGGGGAACCCTTCCTTGGGACCCGTGGCGAAGCTGACGATCTCGCGCACCTGCTCCTCCACCGGCACCGGGCTCAGCACCTGCAGATAACGCCGATGCGCCGACAACGACGCGCGCGCCTGCTCCAGCTGAGCGCTCACGTCGACAGCATGGGTGGCCACGGGACCGACCACGGCGGCCCACCGCGCCGACCACAATGGCAGATCAGCGATTTCGGGGAAGATCCACTCGTTGCCCGCGTCGGAGATCGCGTCCATCGCCGATCGGCCGACGGCCCGGTGATCGGCACTGTTGACCACGCCGGGCGCCCAGGTGTCGCCGAAGTTGAACAGCACCACCATCTCCGGGCGATGTCTGCGCAGCGCGGCGGCGAGTTCCCTTCGCAGGGTGAGACCTTCCTCGATGCGGCCGTCGGAATGGTCGAGGAATTCGACGGTGTGCACGCCGACCTCACGGGCGCCCGAGATCTCCTCGATCTCCCGCAACGGCCCGGCCTGCGCGGGCGGCATCCCGGCGATCCCCGCCTCGCCGCGCGTGACGAGCAGGTAGCGAATGTCCTTGCCCTGCCCCGTCCATCGCGCGACCGCCGCCGCGGCGCCGTATTCGATGTCGTCGGGGTGCGCGACGATCACCAGTCCGCGCTGCCAGTCCTCGGGTACCTGTTCCACCCCGCCATGCTAACCACAGACGACTAACTGATCGGGGTCTTGTCGCTCCCCGACACCGCCTTGTACAGCAGGTACACGCCGGTGCCGATCGCCCCGATCACCAGGATGGGCATCAGCGCCTCGATCAGCGCGCCGAGAATCCAGAACGCGATCACCGCGACCACGACGATGCCGATGACTTTCAAGACCATGACGACTCCTTCACCTCTGCGACCGCCGTCCAGCGATCCGACTCCTCCGATCCTCCCACCCGGCGAGCAATAGATCACCAGGTCAGCACCGATATCCGGGTGTAGATCAGGGTTCACCCCGAGATCTCGGGCGCAGCGGTACGACGTTTCGGATCACGGTGAATCCGGTGGCGTATCCGTCCTCTCGCGCGCCCGCCATCGGCCGGTTCCCGGGTGCGCAGGTGGCGTAGCACGCCGGACCTGTTCGCGGACACCTCGGCGTAATACCGCCGCTCTATAACATTCCTGACGCAGGAAAGGTGGGACAGCCCGTGACAACGGAAACCCTCGAAATACCCGCCCCGGGGATATCAACGGCGGAATCACCGCGGCGCCACGCACTCACCGTGATTTCCGTTCCCGTGGCTCGGACAATCACCGCGGGAATCGGCATTCTCGCCGTGGCGCTGATCTGGACCGCGATCGAAAGGTGGGGAATTTTCCCGGCGGTATTGTTTCCCGGCCTCGACGAGATCGCCTCGGCCGGCGCCGCGATGTGGCGCGACGGAACCCTGCGCGCGGATTCACTGGCCAGCCTCGACCGGGTGGTCCGGGGTTTCGCGGCGGGTGTGCTGGTCGCGATCCCGGTGGGCGCGCTCACCGCCACCACCAGGGTGGGCCGTCTGGTCGTGCAGCCGGTACTGCGATTGTTCGCGCCGGTGCCGACGGTCGCGCTGGTCCCCCTGGCCATTCTGTGGTTCGGGCTCGGCGAAGGCAGTAAACAGTTCGTGATCGCGCTCGGTGTGTTCGTCCCGGTATGGATCAATACCCATTCCGGACTTTCGGCGACACCCGCCGATTTCCTGAAAGTCGCGCGCTGCGCGGGCGCTTCCCGTTGGCGCACGCTGATTCGGGTGGTGCTCCCCGAGGCATTTCCCGATATCGTCACCGGATTGCGGGTCGGTACCGCCACCGCATTCGTGTTGATCGTGGTCGCGGAAATGGCGGGTACCACCGAGGGACTGGGCTATCGCATCGCCCAGGCGCAACTGTTCTCGCAAGTCGATCGCATGCTGTTCTGCCTGCTCGTACTGGGAGTTCTCGGGGTGCTGTGCGATCAGGTGGTGGCGCGGGCCGCGGCCCCGTTCATCGGCTGGGACAAGGAAGAACGATGAGCCTCACCTTGACCGCGAGCGGCGTCACCGTCGGATTCGCCCGCCGCGACACCCCCGTCCTCGACGATCTCTCGCTCACCGTCGCGGCCGGCTCGTGCACCGTGCTCGTCGGGCCGTCCGGCTGCGGCAAATCGACCCTGCTCGACTGCTTCGCCGGCCTGCGCCGACCCGACTCCGGTGTGGTCACCGAGAACGGGGTACGGATCACCGGACCGGCGCCACGACGCGGTGTCGTGTTCCAGCGTGACGTGCTGTTCCCCTGGAGCAGTGTGCGCGCCAACCTGGACTTCGTCCTCGGCGCCGCCGGTATGCCGCGGCGGGCACGGCCCGCACGGATCGCGGAACTGCTCGCCGCGGTGCACCTGCCCGCCGACGTCGCCACCCGCCGACCGCACGAACTGTCGGGCGGTATGCGCCAGCGAGTCGGTGTCGCCCGGATGCTCGCCGGTGACCCGGAGGTGATGCTGATGGACGAACCCTTCGCCGCACTGGACGCCCAAACCCGTTTGCACATGCAGGATCTGGTGACCGAGCTATGGGCGAATTCGGGCCGCACGGTGCTGTTCGTGACGCACGACGTGGACGAGGCGATCCGGTTGGCCGACCATTTCGTCATCCTCGGCGCGGGCACCATCCGGGCCCGGTTCGACAACCCGCTGCCCCGTCCGCGTCCCGCCGACCGACTCGCCGAGTTGCCGGGATACAGCGCACTCCGTCGCCGTCTGCACGCCGAATTGTGGGTCGAAGCAGACGATCTCCTGTCGCACTGAACCACTTCTGTTCGTACCGAACCACTCTCGGAGGTCACTCATGTCCGGATCACTGCGCAGAGCCTGCGCCGCCCTGCTCGTCGCCGCCACCACCGCCCTGTCACTGGCCGGGTGCGCGGGTGATGCCACCACCGGAACCGACACGCTCACCGTCGGTTTCGTCGTCGACCCGTCGTGGGCGCAGATCCCGGTCGCTCAGCAGGGCGGCATCTTCACCCGGCACGGGGTCACCGTGCGAGTGGTGAACTTCTCGACCGGTGTGCAGGCCCTGCAGGCATTGCAGGGCGGACAGGTCGACATCACCACCGCCGCCGATGTCCCGACCGCGAGCGCGCTGGCCAAGTCCGGCGATCTGCGGGTGGTGGCCGACGGGTCACGCTGGATGGGGTCGCGGATCGTCGCCCGGCGCGGCATCGAGAGCCTGAACCAGTTGGCGGGCAAGAAGATCGGCACACCGCTGGGCACCAGTGCTGCCTATTTCGCGGCGAAAGCGCTGGCAGGCGCCGGAGTCGAGGCCGAACTGGTCCAGGTGGCGCCCGCGACGATCACCACCGCGATCAGCAAGGGCGATGTGGACGCCGTCTCGATCTTCCAGCCCTACCAGACCCAGGCCATCGAAGTGCTCGGCGGCGACGCGGTGGAGCTGGACGTGACCGCCGACCCGTACCGCCAGCACAGCCTGTACCTGGCGCAGGCGGGCGTCGCCCAGCAGAAGGCCGCGACGTTCCGCAAGTTCTTCGACGCCATCGCCGAGGCGGGCACCGCGCTCGCCGAGCACGACGCGGCCGCCGTCGCGGCGGTCGCCGACGCGACGAAACTCGCGTCCGCCCTGGTCGAGAAGGTGTTGCGCGAGTTCGATTTCACGCTGCAACTGCGCCCCGAGCTGGCAGGCAATCTCGATGCGCTCGCCCTGTGGGCCCGCTCGAAGAACTATCTCGATCCGGCAGTTCCCACTGCCGACTACCCGCGCCTGCTCGACGCGAGCGCCCTGCCGCAGTCATGAGTACCCCCACGCTGTTCACTCTCGGCGGGACCATCAGCATGCGACTGGTCGACGGTCTCGCCGTCCCCACCCTCGATGCCGTCGGCGTCGCGCGACTCCTCGGCGGCGATCCTGTCCTCGACGCCGTAGAGGTGGCTCGGGTCGGCGGCTCCGAAGTCGACTTCGATCACCTGCGTGACCTGCACGCCGCCATGGCGGCCGCGCAGCACCGTGGCAGCACCGGGCTGATCGTCACCACCGGCACCGATTCCATCGAGGAGGTGGCCGCCTGGCTCACCTACACCGGGCCGTGGACCGTGCCCGTGGTGGTGACCGGCTCGATGGAACCCGGCGGCGAACCCGGTTCCGATGCCGTCGCGAATCTGCGGACCGCCCTCGCTGCCGTCGACACACCGGTGTCGAGCGAACCGGTGGTCGCGTTCGCCGGGGCGATCTGGCTCGGACGCGGCGTCCAGAAGGTGGCAGGCATCGGCCTCGACGCGTTCGCCACCCCTGGCCGACCAGCCCTCGGTCAGGTGAAAGGCCCCGCCGCGCGGTCGGCGTCGGCCACGAAGGAGGGTGCCGTCGTCACGGCCGAGCACCCGGCGCCCGCGCCGGCGACGGTGCTGGGACCGCCAGGCGCTCGCATCGCCCGGGTCCCGCTGGTCGGGGCGGCGCTGAGCGCCGACGACCTCGCGCTCCGGGCGGTCGCGGTGGACGCCGACGCGGTGGTGATCGCGGGCAACGGGGCTGGGAATCTGCCGCCCGCACTCGCCTCCACAGCGATCGAACTGGCCGCCGCGGGCACCCTCGTCGTGGTCGCCACCCGTGCCGCCGACAGCCGCACCGCCGCGGTCTACGGCTATCGCGGCGGCGGTGGACGACTCGTCGAGGCGGGCATCGTGCTCGCCGATCACATCACCCCGCACCAGGTGCGGGTCTTCCTCACCGTCGCCGTGTCCCGTGGACTGACCGCGAACGCGGTGCGGTCCGCCCTCATCCACCATCTGGAGTCGCTGACGTGACCATCGTGCACACCCCCCGCCTGGCCGCCCTGAGCCTTACCGAACTCGTCGAACTGCTGGTCCCCGCCGGACAGCCCTGGTGCGAGAACAGTCTCGACGGGCCTGCCCGACCACCCGAGGAGACCAGGGCCGCGCAGGAGATCGCGCCGCTGCTCACCGAACTGGGCTTCGAGACCCGGCTCGTGGGACGAACCCCGACGCGCGCCAATCTGCTCGCCACCAAGGTATTCGGACCGGGGCCCACCCTGCTGCTCAACGATCACCTCGACACCTACCCCTCCGGCCCACCGAGCCGGTGGACCAAGTGCGACAACCCCTTCCGCGCGGTGGTCGCGGACGGCCGGGTGTACGCGCGCGGTACCTCCGACACCCGGGGCAACCTCGCCACCTTGCTCAGCGCGGTCGCCCGGGTCTGCGCCGAACCGCCCGAGACGGGCACCCTGGTGGTGGCGCTGACCGTCGACGAGGAACGCAACGGCGTCGAAGGCGCGTTGTACCTGCTCGAGCAACACGGGCTGCGCGCGGACGCGAGCATCACCGTGGAGCCCACCGCTTGGACCGATGAGTCGGAGGCCGGCGTCGCGATCGCCACCCAGCACACCGGGCACGCGCTGATCGACATCGAGGTGCGCGGCCGCTCCAGCCACATCTGGCGACCCGATACCGGAATCAACGCCGCCCACGCCCTGCTCACGGTGCTCGGCGGCCTGAGCGCACTCCCCGAGGGCTGGGGACACAGTGTGGTCGGGCTCGACGCGGGCGAGGCCGGAATGGCGCAGTTCACCCCGCTCACCGCGTCGGCCCGGATCGCCGTCGTCGGGCTCGGGCCCGAGGTGAACCGCGCCGAGCTGCTGCAACGGATCGCCGACATCGCCCGCGACCATCCGACGGCGGGCACCGATGTCCACGTCACCTACGCGCCGGGACCGACCTTCGTCCCCGGCACCGAGCCCCTCGATGTCGACGAACCGATCGTCGCCGCGCTCAGGGCCGGCTATCACGACGCAGGCGGTGGACCAGCCCGCACCTACACCAAACCCGCCTACTGCGACACCATCCGATTCCGGCACGCGGGCATCCCCGCGGTGACCTTCGGACCGGGCGACGACGGCTGGGCGGTCTACGACGAGAGCATCGGCATCACCACGATGGAGTTCGCCGCCGAAGCGCTCGCCGCCGCCGTCGGCCGGTATCTGCGGCGGCCGGGATGACGCTGGTTATGCTCGGCGCGTGACACACCGGTCCGACCCGATCCGCGCGCACCCCGGGCGGCGATCGCGTTCGGATCGGGCCAGGCAGGTCGCCGACGTGCTGCGTCAGCAGATCGCCCAGGGTGCCGTCGCGGCCAAACTGCCCGCCGAGGCCGTCCTGCAGCGCGAATTCAGTGTGTCGCGCAACAGTATTCGCGAGGCGCTGGAGATCCTGCGGCGCGAAGGACTGGTCGACCGGTTGCCCGGCGTCGGCACGGTGGTGCGGCGGCCCAAGCTCGAACACACCATCGCCGCCACCCGGGGTCTGGCCGCCTCGCTGCGCGGGCACGGGACCGTCGTCAACCAGGTCCGCACCGCCGGTCAGGTGCGTCCGCCGACCGCGGTCGCGACCGCGCTGGGACTCGAGCCGGGCGCGCACGTCTGCTACATCGAACGCCTGCGACGGGTCGACGGGGAACCGATCTCCCTGGATCTGACCTACCTGCCACTCGACATCGGCACCGCGCTCCTGCAGGCCGATCTGGAAACCGAAGACCTCTTCGCACTGATCGAGCGCGCGGCCGACGACCGCCTCACCACAGTCTCGATCAACCTCGACGCGGTCAACGCCGACGAACACTGCGCGGCGCTTCTCGGCGTGACGCCGGGCAGCGCGCTTCTCGTTCTGCAGCGCACGACACGGCTCAGCGACGGTTCGCCGGCCTGCCTGGAATTCGTCCGGATGCGCGGTGACCGGATCACCCTGCGCATGTCCGCGCCCGCGACCTGACGGCGAACGTCACATCCGAAGGCCCCATGGTGCCGGGCCCGCCTCGTCTCGCGGTAGAGCCGACCGGCAGCGTGTCGAGTGCCGGGCTACCGTGATCGGCATGGACTACTTGGCGTTGCTCTGTGCGAAGCTCACCGCCTTCGGTGAGCTCATCACCCCCGACACCGATCTGGCCGCGCCGGTGCCGTCCTGCGGCGACTGGGTGTTCTACGACCTAGTCGACCATGTCGGGCGCGGCAATCTGTGGGTGGTCACCGCGGTGGCCGAGCTGCGCGGCGATTTCGAGGGCGAGCCCGCGCCGAGAGATCCCGCCGCCCTGCGCGAGTGGTACGAGTCGACCGCCGACGCCATGGTGACCTCGCTGTCCGCGGACGAGAACCAGGAGGCCTGGACCTTCACCCGGTCCATGCCGCGCACCGTCGGTTTCTGGCGGCGGCGCCGCGCCCACGAGACGCTCATGCACCTGTGGGACGGTCAGAACGCGCTCGGCAAGGCCGACCCGTTCGACTCCGATCTCGCTGTCGACGGCATCGATGAGGTCTTCGAACTGTTCGCGCCGCGGATGATCCACCGCGGCCTGGCGGTCGAACCCGAGGTGGCGCTGCGGCTGCGGGCCACCGATACCGGCGGCACCTGGACCTACGGTCCGGGCGAGTCGGTAGCCGAGCTGGCGGGTACCGCGTCGGACCTGCTCCTGGCCCTGTGGGGACGCAAATCCGGCGACGACCCGGAGTTCACCTGGGACGGCGACCGCGCGGCGGGCGAGCGAGTACTCGCCGGACCGCTCGTTCCGTAGGCAAACGACTGACGGCGAACCGGACAAGCGCCCATAATCGGGGCTCACCGCGCGTAGGAGGACTTGTCATGGAACCCATCGTCACGACCACGAGCGGCGCGATCCGCGGCCACACCGAGGCCGGGATCACCCGTTTTCTCGGGGTGCCGTACGCGGCGGCGCCGGTCGGGCCGAAACGTTTCCAGCTGCCCGAGGCCGCGCCCGCCTGGGACGGCGTGCGAGACGCGACCGAAATGGGCGCCACCTGCGCACAGACGCCGTATCCCGCGCCGATCCACGCCCTCATCGGCAGTGACGGTATCCCTGGCGACGAGTACCTCAACGCGAACGTGTGGACGCCCGACTCCGCCGCTTCGGGTCTACCGGTGCTGGTGTGGATTCACGGTGGCGCGTTCGTCCGCGGGTCCAACGCGCGGGCAATCTACGATGGCTCGGCGTTCGCGCGCGACGGCGTGGTGATGGTGGGGATCAACTACCGGCTCGGGGTGTCGGGCTTCGCCGAGCTCGAGGGCGCACCGTCCAATCGCGGTCTGCACGACCAGATCTTCGCCTTGCGCTGGGTGCGCGAGAACATCGCTGCCTTCGGTGGCGACCCCGACAAGGTGACGATCTTCGGTGAGTCCGCCGGCGCGATGAGTGTGGCGGCGCTGATCGCCGCACCACAGACGGCCGGGCTGTTCCGCCGGGCGATCATGCAGAGCGGCAACGGTGCGGTCGCCGCCGATCCCGAGGACGCGCGCAAGGTGTCGGCCGCGCTGGCCGCCGAGCTCGGAATCTCGCCTACCGCGCAGGATTTCGGGAAACTGGGTCCGGACGAGTTGCGCACCGCGCAGAACGCCGTCGCGCTGGCCGTGATGACCGACCCCGATCCGCAGCGGTGGGGCGACTCGGTGATCCAGCTGGGCGGCGGCATCATGAGCCTGTTCCCGGTGATCGACGACGACATCGTCGCGGGCCCGCCGACGGAGGTGCTGCGCGCCCATCCGGATCGCGCGGTCCCCCTCATCGCGGGCACCACCGCCGACGAGTTCCGCTTCTTCACCGTCCCGGCAGGGCTCGCCGCCGCCATCACCACCGACACCCTGCCGTTCGTCCTCACCCGCTACGGCATCGATCCCGCTGTCGCCCAGGTCTATTCGACAGAGCGCCCGGATGCCACCCCCGCCGAGATCTTCAACGCCGTCCTCACCGACATGAGCTTCCGCTCCGGCACCTACGATTTCGCCGAAGCCTGCGCCGCCACCGTCCCCACCCATGTGTACGAATTCGCGTGGCCCACCGGACTTCCCGGCCTCGGCGCCTGCCACGTCCTGGAGGTCCCGTTCGTCTTCGACACCATCGACGACGCCCATACCCTGACCGGACCCACCCCACCTCAGGCGCTGGCCGACGAAATCCACGCCGCCTGGGTCGCTTTCGCCACCGACGGCACCACCGGCTGGGCCCCGTTCACGACCGACGAGAAGAACGTCCGGATCTTCGACAACCCCGAGTCCGCCACCGTCACCGATCCCCGCGCCACCGAACTCGCGGCCCTGCGCAAGGCCATCGCCCCAGCCTGACCCTTCGGGCGGCACGCCGCGTCCCGAACCGGCGTGCCGACCGGAAGTCGCGATGGTCCGAGAGGGGCTAGCGGACGGAATCCGTTCCGCCGGCGAACAAGTCGGGGCCCTGGTCGGCCATCTCGGTGAGCGCTTGGGCCCAGCCGTCGAGGCGGTCGGCGGCTTCACGAAGATCGGCGACGATGCCGTTGAACTGGTACGCCAGGACCGAGTCCTCGGGAACCGCGAGGATGCGGGCCGCGGCGGCGACGAGCTGTTCGTACTCGACCACACCGGTCTCCAGGCGCGTGAGCACGCCGGCGACAGTGGTTTTCAGCGCCGCGACGGTGTCGGGATTGGCGCGGCCGACGGTGTCGGCGGCCTGTTCCATGGCGACGACGTCGGTGGCGAGCGCGTGCAGGGCGGCCGCGCCGGAGCGGGCCGTCTCGAGCAGGTCGCGCAGTTCGTCTTCGGGGAGGCGGCGGGTGCGCGCGATCTGGGCACCGAGGTCGTAGAGCGCCCGTTCGGCACGGATCAGGCGCTGGATAGGGGCGCGCGCGGCCGATCGCAGGCCGGGCGACTTGTGGGCGACGAAAGCCGCCTGGGGTAAGGGCTTGTTGCGCAACTCCAGGTAGCGGCGGGCGCTGAGAGCGGTACCGGTGACGAAGGCGATGGCGCCACCACCGATCACCACGACCGCCCAGGCGGGCGCCGAGATCACGGCAAGACCGACCGCGCCGACCGTGGTGATACCGGAGGCGGTGCCGAGCTGAAAACTGCGCCTGCGGACCCGGCGCCGACGGCGCAGCTCCCGTTCGCGCGGGTCGGCCCAACGCCGCACCGCGACCAGCGCCTGCTCACCGACCCCCCGCAGCGTCGCGGGCACCGAGCCCGCCACCGCGACCTGCGCGATCGCCGCCGGATCCACGATCTCGGCACGCGCGCGCCGCCTGTTGCCGTTCATCCCCTCATCCTTCCGCTGCTCGAGCACCCGCTGCTGCCGCAGGTACCGACGCCGGCCTTCCCAACCCCGTACGACCCGACCTCGAGGAGGGTCCGCCGCGAAGCGGCGGTTCGCGGCCGTCCCGTCGATCAGGTGCCGTTGCGTAGGCGACGAAGGAGCAAGCAACGGTGCCTGAT